>NZ_JANLGL010000209.1:0-9395 GCF_024655625.1 Pseudomonas sp. 18.1.10 | reverse complement strand
CCGCCGACCCTCTGCTTGTAAGGCAGATGCTCTCCCAGCTGAGCTAATCACCCTTTGCTTCGTTGAGGCCGCGAAATTTACGCAGGTAACGGACCTAAGTCAATAGCCCGCTTGAAGTTTTTCTGAAAAAGACAAAATTACTTCAAGACGGCTACCCGCCCTACTCGCTGTAAATCATCTTCTTGCTCATGCCACCGTCCACGACAAACTCTTGCCCGGTGACAAACCCGGCCTGGCGCGACAGCAACCACGCCACCATTGCCGCCACATCCTCCACCGTACCGACCCTGCCCGCAGGATGCTGGGCGTGATCGACGTCGGTCAAAGGCTCGGCACGCCGCGCAGCCGGATCACGCGCATCGATCCAGCCAGGGCTTACAGCATTGACCCGCACTTCCGGGCCAAGGCTCATGGCCAGCGCGTGAGTGAGCGCCAACAGGCCGCCCTTGCTCGCCGCATAGGCCTCGGTGTCCGGCTCAGACTGACGAGCGCGGGTCGATGCCAGGTTGACGATGGCACCCCCATGGGCACGCAGGTACGGCGCACAATGCTTGGCCAACAACATCGGCCCACTGAGATTCACCGCGAGCACGCGGTTCCAATAGGCCAGGTCGAGGCTTTCCAGGGTGATATTGCGCGGGTCTGCCACCGCCGCGTTGCACACCAAGGCATCCAGGCGACCAAATTGCCCAAGCACCTCGGCAACGCCCTGGGCGACCTGCTTCTCATCGGCCACATCCATGGTGATAAACCAGGCGTTTTCCCCCAGCACCTTGGACACCTTGGAACCACGCTCACGGTCCAGGTCGGTCAACACCACCTGCCAGCCTTCGCTAATCAGCCAGGCAGCAATGCCCAGACCGATACCCCGGGCAGCGCCCGTCACCAACGCGACGCGCCCGTTAGTCGCCACCGCGGCCTCCAGGGACCACTCGATCACAAGGCCGCCAGCCCGCGAGCCAGGTCAGCCTGCAAGTCAGCCACATCTTCCAGGCCCACCGCGATGCGGATCAGGCTGTCACGGATACCTGCCGCCTCACGCTCTTGCGGCGCCAAGCGCCCGTGAGACGTGGTGCTCGGGTGGGTGATGGTGGTCTTGCTGTCGCCCAGGTTGGCGGTAATGGAGATCAGGCGCGTGGCATCGATAAAACGCCAGGCGCCGTCTTTGCCGCCCTTCACTTCAAAGCTCACCACTGCACCGAAGCCACGCTGCTGGCGCTGGGCCAACTCGTGTTGCGGATGGCTCTTGAGGCCGGCGTAGTGCACCTTTTCGATACCGTCCTGCTGCTCCAGCCACTCGGCCAATGCTTGCGCGTTGGCGCAATGGGCTTTCATGCGCAGGCTAAGGGTTTCCAGGCCTTTGAGGAAGATCCAGGCGTTGAACGGGCTCAAGGTCGGGCCAGCGGTGCGTAGGAAGCCGACGATTTCCTTCATCTGCTCGCCGCGACCGGCCACCACGCCACCCATGCAACGACCCTGGCCGTCGATGAACTTGGTGGCCGAGTGCACGACAATGTCCGCCCCCAGCTTCAGCGGCTGCTGCAATGCCGGGGTGCAGAAGCAGTTATCCACCACCAGCATCGCGCCCTTGGCATGAGCCACTTCGGACAAGGCGGCGATATCCACCAACTCGGCCAGCGGGTTGGACGGCGACTCGACGAACAACAGCTTGGTATTGGCCTTGATCGCTGCGTCCCAGCCGGAAAGATCCGCCAGCGGCACGTAGTCCACTTCGATACCGAAGCGCTTGAAATACTTCTCGAACAAGCTGATGGTCGAGCCGAACACACTGCGCGACACCAACACATGGTCGCCAGCGCTGCACAGGCTCATCACCACCGCCAGGATCGCCGCCATGCCGGTCGCGGTGGCCACCGCTTGCTCAGCGCCTTCCAGGGCCGCGATGCGCTCTTCGAACGCACGCACGGTCGGGTTGGTGTAGCGCGAATACACGTTGCCGGGCACTTCGCCCGCAAAGCGCGCAGCCGCATCACCGGCAGTACGGAATACATAGCTGGACGTGAAGAACATCGGATCACCGTGCTCACCTTCCGGCGTGCGGTGCTGACCGGCGCGCACAGCCAGGGTATCGAAAGCTACGCCATCGAGGTCGCTGTCCAACCGACCGGCATCCCATTCCTGACTCATGCTGCCACTCCTTACTCAATTCTTTATTTAAGATACAAAACCGGCCCCTCAGGGCCGGTGTCTACTCAGTTGTTGTACAGATCGATGATCGCGCTGACCGCCTGGGTCTTGATCTTCGACGAGTCGTTACGCGCCTGCTCGATCTTGTTCAGGTAGGCCTCGTCGACGTCGCCGGTCACGTACTTGCCGTCGAACACGGCGCAGTCGAACTGCTCGATCTTGATCTTGCCACCACCCACCGCTTCGATCAGGTCCGGCAGATCCTGGTAGATCAGCCAATCGGCGCCGATCAGGTCGGCAACGTCCTGGGTCGTGCGGTTGTGAGCGATCAACTCGTGGGCGCTCGGCATGTCGATACCGTACACGTTCGGGTAACGCACGGCTGGGGCTGCGGAGCAGAAGTACACGTTCTTCGCACCGGCTTCGCGGGCCATCTGGATGATCTGCTTGCAGGTGGTGCCGCGCACGATGGAGTCATCCACCAGCATCACGTTCTTGCCACGGAACTCCAGCTCGATGGCGTTGAGCTTCTGGCGCACCGACTTCTTGCGTGCTGCCTGGCCCGGCATGATGAAGGTACGGCCGATGTAGCGGTTCTTCACGAAGCCTTCGCGGAACTTCACGCCCAGGTGGTTGGCCAGCTCCAGCGCAGCGGTGCGGCTGGTGTCGGGGATCGGGATGACCACGTCGATATCGTGCTCAGGACGCTCGCGCAGGATCTTCTCGGCCAGCTTCTCGCCCATGCGCAGGCGCGCCTTGTACACCGAAACGCCGTCGATGATCGAATCCGGACGCGCCAGGTAGACGTGCTCGAAAATGCACGGAGTGAGTTTCGGCGCCACGGCGCACTGACGGGTGTGCAGCTTGCCGTCTTCGGTGATGTACACCGCTTCGCCCGGCGCGAGGTCGCGGATCAGGGTGAAGCCCAGCACGTCCAGGGACACGCTTTCGGAGGCGATCATGTACTCGACGCCTTCGTCGGTGTGACGCTGGCCGAACACGATCGGACGGATGCCGTGGGGGTCACGGAAGCCAACGATGCCGTAGCCGGTCACCATCGCTACGACGGCATAGCCACCGACGCAACGATTGTGCACGTCAGTGACGGCCGCGAACACGTCTTCTTCGGTCGGCTGCAGCTTGCCGCGCTGGGCCAGCTCGTGAGCAAACACGTTCAGCAGAACTTCCGAGTCGGAGCTGGTGTTGACGTGGCGCAGGTCAGATTCGTAAATCTCCTTGGCCAGCTGTTCAACGTTGGTCAGGTTACCGTTGTGCGCCAGGGTAATGCCGTAAGGCGAGTTGACGTAAAACGGTTGAGCTTCGGCCGAAGTCGAGCTGCCAGCGGTCGGGTAGCGCACATGGCCAATGCCCATGTGCCCGACGAGGCGCTGCATGTGACGCTGATGGAACACGTCACGCACCAGCCCATTGTCCTTGCGCAGGAATAACCGGCCGTCGTGGCTGGTCACAATACCGGCAGCGTCCTGGCCGCGGTGCTGGAGGACGGTTAGCGCGTCATACAGCGCCTGATTGACGTTCGACTTACCGACGATACCGACGATGCCACACATGCGACGCAACCCCTACTTAATGAATCTTGACTGAACACAGCTTACTGAGGCGTTTTGGCCGGTAAGAGGTGTTCCTTGAACGGAAGATCAGCGGGTACGCTGATTCCGCTGGCCAGCCACTGACTGCTCCACCCCAAAATGAGGTTCTTGGACCAATCCGCAACTAATAGAAATTTTGGCACGAGTACCGACTCCTGCCACCACGAATCCTGCTGTACTGGCCCCAGGCTCAACAGCCCGACCGCCACAACCACCAGCAACGCGCCACGCGCGGCGCCAAAGGCCATGCCGAGAAATCGATCGGTCCCGGAGAGGCCGGTGACACGTATCAACTCGCCAATAAGATAATTGACCATTGCCCCCACCAGCAGCGTGGCGATGAACATGATGGCGCAGCCCGCGATGACGCGGGCCGAAGGTGTCTCGATGTATCCGGCCAGGTAGACCGACAGTGAACCACCGAACATCCAGGCTACGACTCCTGCGATGATCCAGGTCAGCAACGACAGAGCTTCTTTTACGAAGCCGCGGCTTAGACTGATCAAAGCGGAGATGGCGACGATTGCAACGATCGCCCAATCAACCCAGGTAAATGGCACAGTGCAGCCTACAGACAGATAAGGCGGCGCATTTTAGCAGAGCGCCGGGCTATCGGTAAGCGGTGATTGTGCGTGCTTTGCAAATCAATAGTTTGTGATGGACCGATGCCATTTCAACCCCACCCAAAAAACAATGTGGGAGCTGGCTTGCCTGCGATGGGGCCAGCACATTCAACATCATCGTTGACTGCACCTCCATCATCGCAGGCAAGCCAGCTCCCACATTTGGCCTGCATTTCACTCAAAAACTCGCAGCAATCAGCCGCGCTCAGGCTGGAAACGCACCACAAAACCATTGAGGTTCTGCTGGCGCCCCAACAAATCGCGCAGGCGATCCGCCTCGGCACGCTCGATCAGCGGCCCGATAAACACCCGGTTCTTGCCATCAGCGCTGCGGATGTAGGCGTTGTAGCCCTGGGCACGCAGCTTTTTCTGCAAGGCGTCGGCGCTCTCGCGGTTGGCCAGGCTGGCCAGCTGGATCGACCAACTGATCGGCAGGCCATTCGGATCGATACGGCTCTGCCCCACCTCCGGCTTGCCCGGCGCGGCCGGTTGCGGTGCTACAGGCTTGGGCGCAGGTGCCGGAGCGGCAGGTTTGGCCGCCACAACGGGCGCCGGCGCTGGCTTGACCACCGGCACGCTTGGCTGCACGGGCATCGACGGTGCCGTTTGCGCGGCGATTTCAGCATCGCTCGGCACCGGCTCTTCCTCAGGCAAGGCCTGCGGTTCTGGCACCACCACCGGCTCTACCTGCACCTGAGGCACCACAGGCACCTGCGGCGCAGCGGGCGCTTCAACCACGACCTGGCGTTGCTCATCCTGGCGGGAAAACAGCATCGGCAGGAAAATCACCGCCAACGCCACCAGTACCAGGGCTCCAACCATTCGCTGCTTGTATGCGCTATCCAGTAATGCCATGTGCAGCTTCCTCCGTGGAGCGCCGGGCCAACCACTCAAGCGCCTCGGCAACACAATAAAATGATCCGAACAACAGAATTTCGTCGTCAGGCGTGGCAACCGCGCACTGCGCCTCGAGGGCTGCAGTGACGCTTGCATACGACGCCACGGACGCACCAAGGTTCTGCAAGGCAGCTTCCAACTCAACAGCCGGACGGCTACGCGGCGAATCCAGCGGCGCGACCGCCCACGCCTGGACATCATCCAGCAACGGCGCAACCACGCCCCCCAGATCCTTATCAGCCAACAAGCCGAATACCGCAAGGCGACGACCGACCGGCGGCGTACGCGACAGGCGCCGCGCCAGGTATTGCGCCGCATGCGGGTTATGCCCCACATCCAGCAGCAGGTTCAGGCGCTTGCCTTCCCACTCGAATGCACGCCGATCAAGACGCCCTACTACCCGAGTGGCCTGCAAGGTCGCCGCAATCTGCTCGGCATTCCACGGCAGATCCAGTAACAGGTAGGCCTGCAACGCCAGTGCGGCGTTTTCCATCGGCAGGTTCAGCAGCGGCAGGTCGCGCAACTCCACCACCTGGCCGCGCGCATCACGCCCGCGCCATTGCCAGTACTGCTCACCGACTTCAAGATTGAATTCGCGGCCACGCAGAAAGAACGGGCAGTCCAGCTCACGCACCTTGTCCAGCAAGGTATGCGGTGGATCGATATCACCACACAGTGCAGGCTTGCCCTGACGGAAGATCCCGGCCTTTTCATAGGCCACGGACTCACGGGTATCGCCCAGGTAATCAGCATGATCCACGCCAATGCTGGTCACCAGCGCCAGGTCGGCATCCACCACGTTGACCGTATCCAGGCGCCCGCCCAGGCCGACTTCCAGCACGACCACGTCCAGCTGCGCACGCTCGAACAGCCAGAACGCCGCCAGGGTGCCCATCTCGAAGTAAGTCAGGGAAATTTCGCCACGCCCGGCGTCGAGCGCGGCAAAGGCTTCGCAGAGTTGCTCGTCAGTGGCTTCGACGCCATTGAGCTGCACCCGCTCGTTGTAGCGCAGCAGGTGCGGAGAATTGTACACGCCGACTTTCAAGCCTTGAGCCTGCAGCAGCGCGGCGACAAAGGCGCAGGTAGAGCCTTTGCCGTTAGTGCCGGTCACCGTGATCACGCGCGGTGCCGGCCGGCCCAACCCGAGGCGGGCCGCTACCTGTTGCGAGCGCTCCAGGCCCATGTCGATGGCGGACGGATGCAACTGCTCAAGGTAGGCGAGCCATTCGCCCAGGGTACGTTGGGTCATAGGTTTGCTGGCACCGGCGGCACGACAATCGGTTCAACTTTAGGCGCGACGTACACAGGCGTCGGCAGGCCCATCATTTGTGCCAGCAAGTTGCCCAGGCGTGGACGCAGTTCACCGCGCGGGATGATCAGGTCGATTGCGCCGTGCTCCAGCAGGAACTCGCTGCGCTGGAAGCCTTCCGGCAGTTTTTCGCGCACGGTCTGCTCGATCACACGTGGGCCGGCAAAGCCGATAAGGGCCTTTGGCTCGCCGACGATCACGTCACCCAACATGGCCAGGCTGGCGGAAACACCGCCGTAGACCGGGTCGGTCAGTACGGAGATGAACGGGATGCCTTCTTCACGCAGACGCGCCAGCACCGCGGAGGTCTTGGCCATTTGCATCAGGGAGATCAGCGCTTCCTGCATGCGCGCGCCACCCGAGGCGGCGAAGCAGATCATCGGGCAACGGTTTTCCAGGGCGTAGTTGGCAGCGCGCACAAAACGCTCGCCAACGATGGCACCCATGGAACCGCCCATGAAGGAGAACTCGAACGCCGAGACCACCACGGGCATGCCCAGCAGCTTGCCGCTGACGGAGATCAGCGCGTCTTTCTCGCCGGTCTGCTTTTGCGCGCCGGTCAGGCGGTCCTTGTACTTCTTGCTGTCGCGGAACTTGAGACGGTCAACCGGCTCCAGGTCAGCACCCAGTTCGGCACGGCCGTCGGCATCCAGGAAGATGTCGATGCGCGCGCGCGCGCCGATTCGCATGTGGTGGTTGCACTTGGGGCAAACGTCCAGGGTCTTTTCCAGCTCCGGGCGGTACAGCACCGCGTCGCAGGACGGGCACTTGTGCCACAGACCTTCAGGAACCGAGCTTTTCTTCACCTCGGAACGCATGATCGAAGGGATCAGTTTGTCTACTAACCAGTTGCTCATGCTTTCTTTCTCCAGTACCGGTGGCTTGAACACAGCCCCGCGTATGCCCTTGAGCTAAATTCATATGTGGCGATGACACATGCTGGACGGGGTCAGGCGTTCGACCAGCCATTTCCCGCATGCATCCTCAGCCTTCCAGACAACCTGCCAGTGCAGGGTTGCCACTTCATTTCCGGGCCACCCACAGGCGGCACCGGGCTGTTTTACACAGTGGTAGTTATGGACGGCGGCAGACTGCCAGCCGTCACATCCCGCGCACAGCCTGCATGAATGCGCGAATCTTGCTGTGATCCTTGATGCCCTTGCCCTGCTCCACGCCACCACTGACGTCCACCGCATACGGGCGCACCTGCTTGATCGCTGCCGCGACATTCACGGGATTGAGCCCGCCCGCCAGGATGATCGGCTGGCTCAGCCCCTCGGGAATCAGCGACCAGTCAAACGCCTCACCCGTACCACCGGGTACGCCTTCGACATAGGTGTCCAGCAAGATCCCGCGCGCGCCCGCATAGGCAGCGCAGGCGGCGGCGATATCGTCCCCGGCCTTGACCCGCAACGCCTTGATATACGGGCGCTGATAGCTCTCGCATTCGTCAGGGCTTTCGTCACCGTGGAACTGCAGCATGTCCAGCGGTACGGCATCCAGGGTTTCGTTGAGTTCGCAGCGGCTGGCGTTGACGAACAAGCCCACGGTGGTGACGAACGGCGGCAGTGCGGCAATGATCGCCCGCGCCTGCAGCACATTCACCGCCCGCGGACTCTTGGCATAAAACACGAAACCGATGGCATCCGCCCCCGCCTCGACTGCCGCCAGCGCGTCTTCTATGCGGGTAATCCCGCAAATCTTGCTGCGAACGGCTGGCATGTCGTGGAAACCTCAGGGTTGGGCCGAGAAAGTCCCGGATGGTAACAAAAGCTTTTCCGGGCGTCAGCCGCCAAGTTCGCTGAAACCTGTGAGGAAGTGTGGCCCGATGAAACGTTCCGGCAGCTCGAACTCGTCGCGGTACTCCACATCCACCAAGTACAGGCCAAAGGGATGGGCTGTGACACCGCCCGTGCGGCGAATACGGCTTTCCAGCACTTCCTTGGCCCACTCCACCGGGCGCTCGCCGGTACCAATGGTCATCAGCACGCCCGCGATATTGCGCACCATATGGTGCAGGAATGCACCGGCACGGATATCCAGCACGATCATCTTGCCGTGGCGCGTCACCCGCAGATGGTGGACTTCCTTGATCGGCGACTTGGCCTGGCACTGGCCGGCGCGGAACGCGCTGAAGTCATGCACGCCGACCAGATGCTGCGCGGCCTCGGCCATGCGCTCGGCGTCCAGTGGGCGGTGGTTCCAGGTGATTTCTTCGTTGAGGTGCGCCGGACGGATCTGATCGTTGTAGATCACATAGCGATAACGCCGAGCGATGGCCTTGAAGCGTGCATGAAAGTGCGCCGGCATGACCTTGGCCCAACTGACACTGACGTCATGGGGCAGGTTGATGTTAGCGCCCATCACCCACGCCTTCATCGTGCGCTCGGCCTGGGTATCGAAGTGCACCACCTGGCCGCAAGCATGCACACCGGCGTCCGTACGCCCGGCGCACATCAGCGACACCGGTGAGTCAGCGACTTTCGACAGCGCCTTCTCCAGGGTTTCCTGCACCGTCAGCACACCCGACGCCTGACGCTGCCAGCCGCGATAGCGCGAACCTTTGTATTCCACGCCCAGGGCGATGCGGTAAAAGCCTGCGGCCGCCATTTCGGCGGCCGCGTTATCTATATTTGCCAAGAACTGAGAGCCTGATGGGTTGCGCAAAAGCGGCCATTATAAGGATGGCCGTCCAAATGTGGGAGCTGGCTTGCCTGCGATAGCGGTGAATCAGCTGCATCTGTGCCGGCTGACAGGCCGCCTTCGCGGGCAAGCCCGCTCCCACAGGGGATTGGGTTTGCAGGCCAG
>NZ_JANLGL010000208.1:0-9501 GCF_024655625.1 Pseudomonas sp. 18.1.10 | reverse complement strand
CGGTATGCCAGCCACCTCTTGGATTACTGACCCACCGCTATCGCAGGCAAGCCAGCTCCCACAGGGTTATGTATCGGCCTTTGGAACTAGCCAGCCTTGGTGGCGGCTTCGTCCTTGATCTCGGCGAAGTCTTCTTCGCGCAACTCAGGCAAATCCTTGGCGCAATAGGGGCTACCCAGATCCTTCAAGGCGCCGCACATGCCATCCAGCTTGCCGTCGACCGCTTGCAGATGATCGAGCAACTGGCCAATGGCGCGCGCCACAGGGTCGGGCATGTCTTCGCTGACGCCATAGGCATCGAAGCCGATCTTCTCGGCCATGGCCTTGCGCTTGGCTTCCTGCTCGTCGCCGACTTCCGGCTTGACGATAATCCGCCCGGGAATGCCGACAACCGTTGCGCCAGGCGGTACAGCCTTGGTCACCACGGCATTGGAACCCACCTTGGCACCTGCACCGACCGTGAATGGACCGAGCACCTTGGCGCCCGCCCCTACCACCACGCCGTCACCCAGCGTCGGGTGGCGCTTGCCTTTGTTCCAACTGGTACCGCCGAGGGTTACGCCCTGATAGAGCGTCACATCGTCGCCAATTTCAGCGGTCTCGCCGATCACGATGCCCATGCCATGATCGATAAAGAAGCGGCGCCCCACCTTGGCACCCGGATGGATCTCGATCCCGGTCATCCAGCGACCAAAGTTCGACACCAGCCGCGCCAGCCATTTCCAGCCCATGCCCCACAGGGCGCCGGACAGGCGGTGAATCCAGATGGCGTGCATGCCCGGGTAGCAGGTCAGCACTTCAAAGGCGTTGCGCGCCGCCGGGTCACGGTGGAAAACACTCTGGATATCTTCTCGCAGACGCTCGAACATTTTTAATCCTTCCGCTTTAGAAGCTCGCCACGGGCCGCTTTCTGGGTTTCCGTGAGGATGCCACGCAATATATTCATTTCCGCCCGGCTGACCGAGCTACGCCCGTACAAGCGACGCAGGCGCGCCATCAAGTGCCGTGGTTTTTCCGGATCGAGGAATTCGATGGCCACCAGGGTTTGCTCCAGGTGCTCATAGAACCGCTCCAGCTCGTCCATGGTGGCCAGCTCGCCACTTTTGGTCGAAGCCACTTCATCCTTTTCCACTTTGCTTGGCTGGCCTTCGGCGGCCAGCCAGGCCATGCGCACTTCGTAGGTCAACACCTGCACCGCTGCCCCGAGGTTCAGCGAGCTGAACTCAGGGTCTGATGGAATGTGCACGTGGTAATGACATCGCTGCAGCTCGTCGTTGGTGAGGCCGGAGTCTTCACGGCCGAATACCAAGGCGATTTCAGCGCCGCCAGCGGCTTCTTCCACCACTTTGGTGCCGCACTCACGCGGGTCCAGCAGCGGCCAAGGGATGCGACGGTCGCGGGCGCTGGTGCCCAGCACCAGGTTGCAGCCGACCAATGCATCTTCCAAGGTGGCGACAACCTGGGCTTTTTCCAGGATGTCATTGGCGCCGGACGCGCGGGCATCGGCCTCGTGATGCGGGAACACACGCGGTTCGACCAGCACCAGGCGCGTCAGCCCCATGTTTTTCATGGCTCGCGCCACCCCACCGATATTGCCGGGATGACTGGTATTGACCAAGACGACACGAATGTTTTGCAGCAAGGGAGGCGCTCTCGGACACGGGAAAGGGGAGCAAATCTTACAGAACCGCCTAAGGTTATGCCATGAAAGCTAACGTCGTCCTTCACCTGAAGAAAGTTTCTGCTAGAATGCTCGGCTTTCTTTAACAACCTTAGGTGACACATCCATGCAGCCCATGCTGAATATCGCGCTGCGCGCCGCCCGCAGCGCCAGTGAATTGATCTTCCGCTCCATCGAGCGCCTGGATACCATCAAGGTCGACGAAAAAGACGCCAAGGATTATGTATCCGAGGTGGATCGCGCCGCCGAACAGAAAATCATCGACGCGCTGCGCAAGGCCTACCCGACCCACGGCATCCTCGGTGAAGAAACCGGCTTGCACAAAGGCAGCGGCGAAGGCGAAGACTACCTGTGGATCATCGACCCACTGGATGGCACCACCAACTTCCTGCGCGGCATCCCGCACTTTGCCGTGAGCATCGCGTGCAAATACCGTGGCCGCCTGGAACACGCCGTCGTACTCGACCCGGTTCGCCAGGAAGAATTCACCGCCAGCCGTGGCCGTGGCGCCCAGTTGAATGGTCGTCGCCTGCGTGTCAGCGGCCGCACCAGCCTGGACGGCGCCCTGCTGGGTACCGGCTTCCCGTTCCGTGACGACCAGATGGACAACCTGGAAAACTACCTGGGCATGTTCCGCGCCCTGGTTGGCCAGACCGCTGGTATCCGTCGTGCTGGCGCAGCAAGCCTGGACCTGGCTTACGTTGCCGCCGGTCGGTTTGATGCGTTCTGGGAGTCGGGCCTGTCCGAGTGGGACATGGCTGCAGGCGCCCTGCTGATCCAGGAAGCCGGCGGTTTGGTGAGCGACTTCACCGGTGGTCATGACTTCCTTGAGAAAGGCCACGTGGTTGCCGGCAACACCAAATGCTTCAAGGCAGTCCTGACGGCGATCCAGCCGCACCTGCCGGCCTCGCTGAAGCGCTAAGCGAGCGAGCACAAAAAAGCACCCTTCGGGGTGCTTTTTTTATGCCTGGGATTCGGCAACGACACACATCAACTGTGGGAGCGGGCTTGCCCGCGAATGCGGTTGGCCAGTCAATAGATCCAGCGACTGACACTCCGCTTTCGCGGGCAAGCCCGCTCCCACATTGGGATCTGCTACAGGCTTTGGACTACTGCTGATTCTGACCGAGAATCAGACGACCCTCTTTGTCCACCGGAATCTGGCTACCAGGGTCGCGCTCCATACGCACCGAGCCTTCCTTGCCATCCAGGTTGTAACGCACGTCATAACCGACCACTTTGTCGCTGATGTCGTTCACGGTGTTACAACGGGTTTGCGTGGTGGTGTAGGTATCACGGTTCTGCATGCCTTCCTGAACCTTGTTACCGGCGTAACCGCCACCCACCGCACCGGCTACCGTAGCCAGTTTCTTGCCATTACCGCCACCGACCTGGTTGCCGAGTAGGCCACCGGCCAGCGCACCGACCACGGTGCCGACGATTTGATGTTGATCCTGCACCGGTTTCTGCCGGGTCACGGCGACGTCCTTGCAGACTTCCCGTGGCGTCTTGATCTGGGTTTTCACCGGCTGTACTGCCAGCACTTGCGCATACTCAGGGCCGCTTTTTACCAGGCTATAGGTGGCAAAAGCACCCCCGGCAGTCACACCGACAGCACCCAATACCGCACCCACCAGCAACGACTTGTTCACATGAACCTCCTGACCATCACAAACGGACGGAAACGTCCGCGCTATACCCAGCCTTGGAGCAAAAAAAAAGGCACGAGTTCAATACTCGTGCCTTTCTTGCAACAGCGGATCAACAAGCGCCCATCAAGGGCGGTCGTCGACCTCCTTGCCGGTAGCAGCAGGAGGGATCAGGTCTTCGCTGTTGAGGTTCAGCCAGATCAGTACCACGTTGGCGATGTAGATCGACGAGTAGGTCCCCGCCAGAACGCCGATGAACAGCGCCAGGGAGAAGCCCCACAGGTTGTCGCCACCAAAGATCATCAGCGCCGCAATCGCCAGCAAAGTGGAGATCGACGTTGCCATGGTCCGCAGCAGGGTCTGGGTGGTGGAGATGTTGATGTTCTCGATCAACGACGCCTTGCGCAGTACACGGAAGTTCTCGCGAACCCGGTCGAATACCACGATGGTGTCGTTGAGGGAGTAACCAATGATCGCCAGCACGGCCGCCAGTACGGTCAGGTCGAAGGTGATCTGGAAGTACGCCAGGATCCCCACGGTGACGATCACGTCGTGGATCAGCGAGACAATCGCGCCGACGCCGAACTTCCACTGAAAGCGGAACGCCAGGTAGATCATGATGCCAACCAGCGCCATCAGCATGCCGAGGCCGCCCTGATCGCGCAGTTCCTCACCCACTTGCGGGCCCACGAACTCGACGCGCTTGACCGACGCCGGGTTGTCGCCGCCGACCTTCTGCAAGGCCTCGGCTACCTGGTGACCCAGTTGCGGGTCTTCGCCCGGCATACGCACCAGCAGGTCGGTGGTGGCACCAAAGCTCTGCACGATGGCTTCGTGATAGCCGGCCTTGACCAGCTCGTTGCGCACCAGAGTAACGTCGGCGGGCTTCTCGTAGGTCAGCTCGATGAGCGTACCGCCGGTGAAGTCCAGACCGTAGTTCAGGCCCTTATGGAACCAGCTGAACAACGCCAGCACGGTAAGGAGCACAGTGACGCCGAACGCAACGTTGCGAACGCCCATGAAGTTGATTGTACGTAACATGGCAGCCCCTTAAATCCACAACTTCTTGAAGTCACGCCCGCCATAAATCAGGTTGACCATTGCGCGGGTCACCATGATGGCCGTGAACATCGAGGTAAAGATACCGAGGGACATGGTTACCGCAAAACCCTTGACCGGCCCGGTACCCATGGCGAAGAGAATCCCGCCGACCAGCAAGGTGGTCAGGTTGGAGTCGAGAATCGCGGTAAATGCCCGGCCGAAGCCTTCGTTGATTGCACGCTGTACGGTCATGCCGTTGGCGATCTCTTCGCGGATCCGCGAGAAGATCAGTACGTTGGCGTCTACGGCCATACCCATGGTGAGTACGATACCGGCGATACCTGGCAGGGTCAGCGTAGCACCCAGCAGCGACATCAGGGCCAGCAGCATCACCATGTTGCCCGCGAGGGCCACGGTGGCGATGATGCCGAAGAAGCGGTAGATGGCGATGATGAACAGCGACACGAACAGCATGCCCCACAAGGCGGCGTCGATACCCTTGGTGATGTTGTCGGCACCCAGGCTCGGGCCGATGGTGCGCTCCTCAGCGAAGTACATCGGAGCCGCCAGGCCACCGGCACGCAGCAGCAGTGCCAGCTCGGACGACTCGCCCTGGCCGTTCAGGCCAGTGATGCGGAATTGAGCACCCAGCGGCGACTGAATGGTCGCCAGGCTGATGATCTTCTTCTCTTCCTTGAAGGACTGCACCGGCACGTCTTTCTCGACGCCGTTGACGATCTGCTTGGTGTAGGTGGTCACCGGGCGTTGCTCGATGAAGATCACCGCCATGCTGCGACCGACGTTGCTGCGCGTGGCGCGGCTCATCAGTTCGCCGCCATGGCCATCCAGGCGGATGTTCACTTCTGGGGTACCGTGCTCACCGAAACCGGCCTTGGCATCGGTCACCTGGTCGCCCGTGATAATCAAGCTGCGCTCGATAAGTGCAGGAGGACGATTGCCTTCGCGGAACTCGAACTCTTCGGAAGTAGCCTTGGAGGCGCCCGGCTCAGCAGCGAGACGGAACTCAAGGTTGGCGGTCTTGCCCAGGATACGCTTGGCTTCAGCGGTGTCCTGCACACCCGGCAGTTCGACCACGATGCGGTTGGCACCCTGGCGCTGAACGATCGGCTCGGCCACACCCAGCTCGTTGACGCGGTTACGTACCGTGGTCAAGTTCTGCTTGATCGAGTATTCGCGGATTTCCGCCAGCTTGGCCGGGGTCATCGCCAGACGCAGTACAGGTTGACCGTTGAGGTCGGCCGGTACGATGTCGAAATCGGTGAAGTTCTTGCGGATCAGCGCACGAGCCTGTTCGCGGGAAGCCTCATCAGAGAAGCCCAGCTGGATGGCACCGTTGAGTTGCGGCAGGCTGCGATAACGCAATTTCTCTTTGCGCAGCAGGCTCTTCACGTCGCCTTCGTAGACTTTCAGGCGTGCGTCGAGGGCCTTGTCCATGTCGACTTCCAGCAGGAAGTGCACACCACCGGACAAATCCAGACCCAGCTTCATCGGGTGCGCGCCAATGCTGCGCAGCCATTTTGGCGTGGTCTGTGCCAGGTTGAGCGCGACAACATAGTCGTCACCCATGGCCTTGCGCACGACATCCTTGGCCGGCAATTGGTCTTCTTGCTTGGTCAGGCGCAACAAGCCGCCCTTCGCATCAGCCGCCAACGTTGCCGCCTTGACCTGGATACCCGCGTCGGTGAGCGCTTTGCTCGCGCGTTCCAGATCAGCCTGATTGACCTGCAGCGAAGTGCTGGCGCCAGTGATCTGGATCGCCGGGTCATCAGGATAGAGATTGGGAGCGGAATAAATAAAACCGATCGCCAGCACCGCCAGGATCAGTACGTATTTCCACAGAGGGTATTTGTTCAGCATCACGCCGCCCGCTTATGACGCGGGGCGCCTTGCGCGCCCCGTCGATTGGTAAAGGTTGTTACTCAGATCGCTTTCAGCGTGCCTTTTGGCAGCGTGGCGGCGATGGCGCCCTTCTGGAACTTCATTTCTACGGTGTCGGAGACTTCCAGTACCACGAAAGCGTCGGAAACCTTGGTGATCTTGCCGGCGATACCGCCAGTGGTCACGACTTCGTCACCTTTCTGCAGGCTGCCCAGCAGGTTTTTCTGCTCTTTGGCGCGCTTGGCCTGTGGACGCCAGATCATCAGGTAGAAGATGACCAGGAAGCCGACCAGGAAAATCCACTCGAAACCACCGCCCATAGGACCGGCAGCAGCAGGCGCAGCGGCGTCAGCCATGGCGTTAGAGATAAAAAAGCTCATTTAGCACTCCAGTTGCAAATAGTGAATCTTAGGGTCGGAAAACTCAGTCCAAGGGCGGCACAGGGAGCCCGCGCTTGGCATAGAAGGCATCGACGAAGGCGGCCAATGTACCCTGTTGAATAGCCTCGCGCAAACCAGCCATCAGGACTTGGTAGTGACGCAAATTGTGGATGGTATTCAACATGCTACCCAGCATTTCCCCACACTTGTCCAGATGGTGCAGATAAGCACGGGAGAAGTTCTGGCAGGTGTAGCAATCACAGGTGGGATCCAGCGGCGAATCATCATGGCGATGGAACGCGTTACGGATCTTCAGCACGCCTGTATCGATGAACAGATGCCCATTGCGGGCATTACGGGTTGGCATCACGCAATCGAACATGTCCACACCGCGGCGCACACCCTCTACGAGATCTTCCGGTTTGCCAACGCCCATAAGGTAACGAGGTTTGTCAGCCGGCATCAGGCCGGGCAGATAATCCAGCACCTTGATCATCTCGTGCTTGGGCTCACCCACCGACAAACCGCCGATGGCCAGGCCGTCAAAGCCGATTTTGTCGAGGCCTTCCAGTGAGCGCTTGCGCAGGCTTTCGTGCATGCCACCCTGGACGATGCCGAACAGCGCTGCGGTGTTGTCGCCATGAGCGTTCTTCGAGCGCTGGGCCCAACGCAGGGACAGCTCCATGGAGATCCGCGCGACGTCTTCATCGGCCGGGTACGGCGTGCATTCGTCGAAAATCATCACGATGTCGGAACCCAGGTCGCGTTGCACCTGCATCGACTCTTCCGGGCCCATGAACACCTTGGAACCGTCCACCGGCGAGGCGAAGGTCACGCCCTCTTCCTTGATCTTGCGCATGGCGCCCAGGCTGAACACCTGGAAGCCACCGGAGTCGGTGAGGATCGGACCTTGCCACTTCATGAAGTCATGCAGGTCGCCATGCTTCTTGATCACTTCCGTGCCCGGGCGCAGCCACAGGTGGAAGGTGTTGCCGAGGATGATTTCGGCGCCGGTGGCGACGATATCCCGTGGCAGCATGCCCTTGACGGTGCCGTAGGTGCCCACCGGCATGAACGCCGGGGTCTCCACGGTGCCGCGCGGGAAGGTCAGGCGACCGCGACGGGCTTTGCCGTCAGTGGCGAGCAATTCAAACGACATACGACTCATAGTTGTTCCTCTGGGCCGCGTGGCGCCGGATTACGGGTGATGAACATCGCATCACCGTAGCTGAAAAAACGGTACGCGTTATCGATGGCGGCTTGGTAAGCGGCCATGGTTTCCGGGTAACCGGCAAATGCCGAGACCAGCATCAACAGCGTGGATTCGGGCAAATGGAAGTTGGTGACCAGGCAATCGACCACATGGAACGGTCGGCCTGGGAAGATAAAGATATCGGTGTCGCCACTGAAAGGCTTGAGCACGCCATCACGCGCTGCGCTCTCCAGGGAACGCACGCTGGTGGTCCCGACGGCCACTACTCGCCCGCCACGCGCCTTGCACGCAGCCACAGCGTCAACCACTTCCTGACTGACTTCCAGCCACTCGCTGTGCATGTGGTGGTCTTCGATGTTATCCACACGCACCGGCTGAAACGTGCCGGCCCCCACGTGCAGGGTTACATAGGCGGTCTCGACGCCCTTGGCGGCGATTGCGTCCAGCAGCGGCTGGTCGAAATGCAGGCCGGCCGTCGGTGCCGCTACTGCACCAAGGCGTTGGGAGTAAACCGTCTGATAGCGCTCGCGATCCGAGTCTTCGTCGGGGCGGTCGATGTAGGGCGGCAGCGGCATATGGCCGACACGCTCCAGCAGCGGCAGGACCTCTTCAGCGAACTTGAGCTCGAACAGCGCGTCATGACGCGCAACCATCTCAGCCTCGCCGCCACCGTCGATGAGGATCTCTGATCCCGGTTTTGGCGATTTGCTGGAGCGCACATGGGCCAGCACGCGATGACTGTCCAGCACGCGCTCCACCAGGATTTCCAGCTTGCCGCCGGACGCCTTCTGGCCAAACAGCCGTGCCGGAATCACCCGGGTATTGTTGAACACCATCAGATCGCCTGGGCGCAAATGCTCAAGCAAATCAGTGAATTGACGGTGTGCGAGGGCACCGCTGGGCCCGTCCAGGGTCAGCAGTCGACTGGCGCGACGCTCGGCCAAAGGGTGGCGAGCGATCAGCGAATCAGGGAGCTCAAAAGTAAAGTCAGCAACGCGCATGATGGAGTTCGTCTAGCAGGGCCGGGAAGTCTAGCGGAAATAGTGAAAATTGACCATGAAAGGTGATTGACCAACGGTAATCTCATCTCTATACTTCGCCGCCATTGAGCCCTGATGGCGGAATTGGTAGACGCGGCGGATTCAAAATCCGTTTTCGAAAGGAGTGGGAGTTCGAGTCTCCCTCGGGGCACCATCTTAAAAAAAGACCTTGAAATTCAAGGTCTTTTTTTTCGCCTGTAGAAAAGCGCTCGAACGGCTAAATCCTTCTTATACGCTCAGCCCCAAGCTTGAACCTCCTCCCCTGAGCCGCTCAGCGCGCTTAGCCAGCGCAATGCGCTCGCCTACCACTCATCGCATGCTCGCAAGCCTTCAGCGCCTGCTGGAGCGCATTCAGTGACCGCCCCCTGGGTTGCCGCGGCAAGACTTCGCAACGCGCCATGCAATGCCGGGAAGCGACACAGCCACATTAAGATTCACGCATTGGCGACAGTCATGCACCTTGTGCTCGTTCCCAGTCGATACTGGATCATTTGAAAACAGCACGCAAAGTCAGCGCGAATGAAGCAGCAAGCACTTTTCGACCGCCCAAAACAAAACCCCATCTGCTTTCGCAAATGGGGTTTCGGAATTTAATCTT
>NZ_JANLGL010000207.1:0-9518 GCF_024655625.1 Pseudomonas sp. 18.1.10 | reverse complement strand
AGTCGACTTATCAGTGACTGATCCACCGCATTCGCGAGCAAGCCCGCTCCCACATTTTTCGTCCTGCGGTGTGCTTACAGGTCGCCGTAGCCCAGGGAGCGCAGTGCACGCTCGTCATCGGACCAACCACCCTTAACCTTCACCCACAGGTTAAGCATGATCTTGGAATCGAACAGCAATTCCATGTCCTTGCGCGCCTCGGTGCCGATGCGCTTGATGCGCTCGCCCTTGTCGCCAATGATGATTTTCTTCTGGCCGTCACGTTCGACGAGGATCAGCGCATGGATATGCAGGGTCTTGCCCTGCTGCTTGAACTCTTCGATTTCGACGGTGATCTGGTACGGCAGCTCGGCGCCCATCTGGCGCATGATTTTCTCGCGTACCAGCTCGGCGGCCAGGAAGCGGCTGCTGCGGTCGGTGATCTGGTCTTCCGGGAAGAAGTGCTCGTTCTCCGGCAGGTGGCCGGCGATCACGCGCTCCAGGGCTTCCAGGTTGTGGCCGTGCTGGGCGGAGATCGGGATGATCTGCGCGTTCGGCAGTTGTTCCTGCAGCCAACTCAGGTGCGGCATCAGCTCGGCTTTGTCTTCGATGCGGTCGGTCTTGTTCAACGCGACGATCAACGGGCCGGTGACGTACTGCACACGCTCGAGGACCATCTGGTCTTCGTCGGTCCACTTGGTGCGGTCGACCACGAAGATCACCACGTCGACGTCTTTCAACGCCGCCGAAGCGGTCTTGTTCATGTAGCGGTTGAGGGCTTTCTCGCCACCCTTGTGCATGCCCGGGGTATCGACGTAGACCGCTTGCACGTTGCCTTCGGTCTTGATGCCCAGCATGTTGTGGCGGGTGGTCTGCGGCTTGCGCGAGGTGATCGCGAGCTTCTGGCCGAGGATGTGGTTCAGCAGCGTGGACTTGCCCACGTTCGGGCGGCCGACGATGGCAACATAGCCACAGCGTGTTGCGGTTGAATCAGTCATGGCCATTCTCCACGCCCAGGGCAATCAGTGCTGCAGCGGCCGCTACCTGTTCGGCAATACGACGGCTCACACCCTGACCTCGGCTTTTTTCGTTCAGTAAGGTGATTTCACATTCCACGAAGAACACGCGGCAATGGGGCTCACCCTGGATATCCACCACTTCGTAACGTGGCAGTTCGCAACCACGGGACTGCAGGAATTCCTGCAGGCGGGTCTTGGGATCTTTGTTGGTATCGACCAGCGTGAGGCTTTCGATCTCGGAGGTCAGCCACGCGGTGACGCGCTCCTTGGCCGCTTCCATGCCGGCATCGAGGTAGATCGCACCGATCAGCGCCTCAAGGGCGTCGGCGAGGATCGACTCACGGCGGAAACCGCCGCTCTTCAGCTCGCCGGAACCCAGGCGCAGGTACTCGCCCAGGCCGAAACCACGGGCCAGCACGGCCAGGGTCTCGCCCTTCACCAGGCGTGCGCGCAGGCGCGACAACTGGCCTTCACGGGCTTGCGGGAAGCGCTCGAACAGCGCCTCGCCGGCGACGAAATTGAGGATGGCATCACCGAGAAATTCCAGGCGTTCGTTGTTACGCCCTGCAAAGCTGCGGTGTGTGAGGGCAAGGACCATCAGTTCCTGGTCCTTGAAGGTGTAGCCGAGCAGACGCTCGAGACGTGCTAGAGAAACGGTCACGGTTTACCCATATCTGTGTGGTGGCACCGGCGGCCATCGACGATTGACGCAGTGTTCAAATTCAAATCCTGGTTGGTGCTGCATGAGGCCGGAATTTGTCCAAGCCCCAGAAAAGCATTCGGCGCTGTGTTCACAGCGCCGCCTGTATTACTTAATCAGCCCGACTCGCGAGAAGTTCGGCAAGTGGCTGAGCTTGGACTCCGGCCAACTCATCCAGACCGCGAAGGCCTTGCCGACGATGTTCTCGTCGGGAACCATGCCCAGCATGTCCTTGGGAATGTTGGGGTCGTTCCAATAGCGGCTGTCATTGGAGTTGTCACGGTTGTCGCCCATCATGAAGTAGTGCCCGGCCGGCACTTTCCACTCGCCATCAGGCTGGCGGTAGCGCGACATTTCCTTGCGGATCTCGTGCTCCACCGCGCCGAGTTTCTCCTGGTACAGCTCGGCGCTGCCCAGGGAATTCGGCTCGGAACCGATCAGCTTCTCAGCCACCGATTCACCGTTGATGAACAGGCGCTTGTCGCCGGTGTAGCGGATCACGTCGCCCGGCAGGCCGATCACACGCTTGATGTAGTTGACGTTCGGATCGCTCGGGAAGCGGAACACCATCACATCGCCGCGTTGCGGGTCGCCGACTTCAATGACCTTCTTGTCGATCACCGGCAGGCGAATGCCGTAGGCAAACTTGTTCACCAGGATGAAGTCGCCCACGTCCAGGGTAGGTTTCATCGACCCCGAAGGGATCTGAAACGGCTCCACCAGGAACGAGCGCAGCACCAGCACGATGAACAACACCGGGAAGAACGACTTGCCGTATTCAACCAGCAAAGGCTCTTTGTTCAGCTTCTCGACCACCACCGCATCGGGCTGGCTGACGCTGCCCTGATAGGACGCGATAGCCGCCCGCCGACGCGGGGCGAAGAACACCAGATCGAGCAACGCCAGGAGACCACAGACGGCAACGGCGATGACCAGCAACAGCGGGAAATTTAGTGACATAGGACCTAACTATCCAACCTGAGCACCGCAAGGAAGGCTTCTTGTGGAATTTCCACGTTGCCCACTTGCTTCATGCGTTTTTTACCGGCCTTTTGCTTCTCAAGCAGCTTGCGCTTACGGCTTACGTCACCGCCGTAGCATTTGGCCAGTACGTTCTTTCTGAGAGCCTTGACGGAGGTCCGTGCAATGATCTGCCCGCCAATGGCGGCCTGGATCGCGACGTCGAACATCTGGCGCGGAATCAGTTCTTTCATCTTCTCGGTCAACTGGCGACCTTTGTAGTGCGCGTTGTCCTTGTGCACGATGAGTGCCAGGGCATCGACCTTGTCGCCGTTAATCAGCACATCCAGTTTCACCAGATTAGCCGATTGGTAACGGTCGAAATGGTAATCCAGCGAAGCATAGCCGCGACTGGTGGATTTGAGACGGTCGAAGAAGTCCAGGACCACTTCGTTCATCGGCAGATCGTAGGTCACTTGCACCTGGGTGCCGAGGAACAGCATGTCGTGCTGCACGCCACGCTTTTCGATACACAGGGTAATTACGTTGCCCAGGTGCTCTTGTGGCACGAGGATGTTGGCCCGCACGATCGGCTCGCGCATGTCTTCGATGGAAGACAGGTCTGGCAGCTTGGACGGGTTGTCGACGTAAATCGTTTCACCGGTTTTCAACGCCAGCTCAAAAATAACCGTTGGCGCGGTGGTGATCAGGTCCAGGTCGTATTCGCGCTCCAGGCGCTCCTGGATGATCTCCATGTGCAGCATGCCGAGGAAGCCGCAACGGAAGCCGAAGCCCAGGGCGTCGGAGCTTTCCGGGGTGTACTGCAACGACGAGTCGTTGAGGGTCAGCTTTTGCAGGGCTTCGCGGAAGTCTTCGAAGTCGTCGGAGCTGACCGGGAACAGGCCGGCGTAGACCTGCGGCTGGATGCGTTTGAAGCCTGGCAGCACGTCAACGTCAGGCGTCGAGCTCAAGGTCAGGGTGTCACCGACCGGTGCACCGTGGATGTCCTTGATACCGGCAATGATGAAGCCCACTTCACCGGCTTTCAGATCGGTGGTCGCGGTGTGTTTCGGGTTGAATACACCGACGCTGTCCACCAGGTGGATCTTGCCGGTGGATTTGACCAGGATCTTGTCGCCTTTCTTCACACGGCCATGGCGCACACGGACCAGGGACACAACGCCCAGGTAGTTGTCGAACCAGGAGTCGATAATCAACGCTTGCAGCGGATCTTCGTAGTTGCCGGTCGGCGCGGGAATGGTCTTGACCAGGCGTTCGAGCACTTCGTCGACGCCCAGGCCGGTCTTGGCGCTGCACTCGACGGCGTCGGTGGCGTCAATGCCGATGATTTTTTCGATTTCTTCTTTTACGCGGTCTGGATCGGCCTGTGGCAGGTCGATCTTGTTCAGCACCGGCATCACTTCCAGGCCTTGCTCGATCGCGGTGTAGCAGTTGGCGACGGACTGGGCTTCAACGCCCTGGCCGGCGTCCACCACCAGCAAGGCGCCTTCGCAGGCGGCCAGCGAGCGGCTGACTTCGTAGGTGAAGTCAACGTGGCCGGGGGTGTCAATGAAGTTCAGCTGGTACTTGATACCGTCTTTTGCGGTGTAGTACAGGGTAACGCTGTGGGCCTTGATGGTGATGCCGCGCTCACGCTCGAGGTCCATGGAGTCCAGGACCTGGGCTTCCATTTCACGCTCGGCAAGGCCACCGCACATTTGAATGAACCGGTCGGCCAGCGTCGACTTGCCATGGTCAATGTGGGCGATGATGGAGAAATTGCGGATATGACTCAAATCACTCACGGATCAACACTCAAAAAGGCTGCAGGCAGATTGCCCGCTGAAAAATAGCCGGGAATTGTACCTGATGCTCTGCCCGGGCGTCATCTTTGCTGACCAGAACAAAAATGCCCCGATCTTTCGAACGGGGCATTTTTTGTTCATAAGCGTTCTATCAACCGGCCCGGCGCAACAGCCAGAACCCGGCGATGGCGCAGATAGCGGTCGGCACCAGCACCGCAAACAGCGGCGAGAAGCCAAACACCAGGCTCGACGGGCCGAGCAGGTCCTGGGCGATACGGAAGGTAAAGCCCACCAATACGCCGGTAAACACGCGTTGGCCGAGGGTCACGGAGCGCAATGGGCCGAAGATGAACGAAATCGCCATCAGCACCAAGGCAGCGGTCACCACCGGCTGCAACACCTTGACCCAAAACGCCAGCCAGTAACGACCGTTGTTCAGGCCCTGCTCCTTCAAGTAGTGGATATAGCTCCAGAGCCCGGAGATCGGCAGGCTTTCGGGGATCATCACTACGGTATTGAGCAGTTCCGGCTTGAGGGCGATGTCCCACGCCTCGGTCGCTGCGTTAATCACTTCGGTGCTGGACTTGGTGCCCTGGCCCGCGTTGCGGAAATACGTCGTGGTGATATCGGTCAGTTCCCACTTCTCGGCGCTGTACTGCGCACGTTTGGCGAAACTGGACGACAGCAGGTGGCGCTCTTTGTCAAAGGTGTAACGCGTCACACCAATCAACAGGCCACCGGGTTGCACGGCGTTGATGTGGATGAACTCGTCACCCTGGCGGTGCCATAGACCATGCTTGGAGCTTTGCGCATCCCCCGACCCCTGGGCCAGGGCACGATTGGCCTGGGCCGTGGTTTCGGCCGGTGGCGCGACGTACTCGCCGATCAGCACGCTGCACAGCATCAGCAGGAGCATCGGTTTCATCACGGCCCAGACGATGCGGCCGATGGACACCCCGGCGGCCCGCATGATGGTCAGCTCGCTGTTGCTGGCCAGGCTGCCCAGGCCGATCAGGCAACCGATCAGCGCGGCCATCGGCATCATGTCGTAGAGGCGGCGCGGTGCGGTGAGCGCCACGTAGCTCAGCACGTCCCACACGGTGTAGGTGTCGGTGACATTGCCGACTTCATCGATGAAGGCAAACAACGAGGCCAGGCCCAGGATGATGCCCAATACCGCCAGGATGGCGATCAGTACGCTGCTACCAATGTAGCGATCGAGCTTAGCCACGAGCCAACTCCTTCTGGCCACGACGGCTCAACATTTTCAGACGGATAGGTTCCCAGTAAAGCAGCCCGAGGCCGATCACCAGGAAGATCCCGTGAACCCACCACAGGCCCAGGGTCGGCGACAGCTTGCCCTTCTCCAGGGAGCCACGGGCGGAAATCAGGATGGTCAGGTAGGCCATGTACAGCAGGATCGCCGGCAACAGCTTGAGGAAACGGCCCTGGCGCGGGTTGACGCGCGACAGCGGCACGGCCATCAGGGTCACGATAAACACCAGCAGCGGCAGGGAAATCCGCCATTGCAGCTCGGCGATGGAGCGCAGTTCCTTGCTGCCCAGCAGTTCGGTGGTCGGGATGGCATCGCGGTCGGTGACTTCGTCGCTGACGTCCGGGCGAGCCAGCAGCACGCCGTAGGTGTCGTACTTGATCGCACGGTAATCGGCCATGCCGGGGCTGCCGTCATAGCGATAGCCGTTTTCCAGGATCAGGTAGCGGCTGCCGTCGGGGCGCACTTCCTGGCGGCCGGAGTCGGCCACCAATACGGAGATGCCACGGTCTTTCTTGTCCTGGCCCAGGCGCTTCTCGGAGATGAACACCCCGCCGAGGTTGGCGCGGTCTTCGGTCATGGTTTCGGTGTAGGTGACCCGCGTGCCATCACTGAGCGCCTGGAAGCGGCCCGGTTCGAGGGTGTCGAACTCGGTCATCGCGTCCTGCTTGTTCAGCACCAGCTGGAACTGCATGGCACCTTGCGGCGCCAGGCTCAGGCTCAGCCAGGCCACGATCAGCGCCACACCGGCGGCCGGGATCATGGTCATGCCCAGCAGGCGTTGCTGGCTCATGCCGGTGGCCGACAGCACGGTCATTTCGCTTTCGAGGTACAGGCGGCCGTAAGCCAGCAAGATCCCGAGGAACAGGCCCAGGGGCAGGATCAGCTGCAGGAAACCCGGCAGGCGAAAGCCCATTATCAGGAACAACGACCCTGGGTCCAGGGCGCCGGAAGCGGCCTGGGCCAGGTATTTGACGAAACGACCACTCATGATGATGACCAGCAATACCGCACTCACGGCACTCAGGGTCAACAGGACTTCGCGGGACAGATAACGGAAGACGATCAAACCAGACACTCCAGGGTTGTCAGGCTAAGGCGGCCAAACAAGCAAGCATACCGAGTCAGCCCGTTTAAAGGGGCTGGCTAAAAAGATGGCGCATTATCCTGTGATTGGCCGCGCCTGTCACGGAGCATGCTCATTGACGGGGACAAAGCTTACGCCAAGGGTTGTCAGGCTCCGCCGCCGAGGTTCAAACTGCGGCCTTTGTCGCTGGCGGCTTACACCGCTGCCATGCATTAAAGCCTACGTACAGACGCAAGGCTCTCAGACCTTAATAAGGGACCCGAAAATGGAATTGGTTGTAAAAAGCGTTAGCCCCGAAACGTTGAAAACCGCCACCCTCGTGGTCGCCATCGGCGAAGGCCGCAAACTCGGCGTTGCCGCCAAACAACTCGACGAACTGAGCGGCGGCGCCATCAGCGCCATCCTCAAGCGCGGCGACCTGGCCGGCAAAGTCGGCCAGAGCCTGCTGCTGCAAAGCCTGCCGAACCTCAAGGCCGAGCGCGTATTGCTGGTGGGCGTGGGTAAGGACGCCGAGCTGGGCGACCGCCCGTTCCGCAAGATCATCAGCAGCATCCTCACCACCCTCAAGGGCCTGGGCGGCAGCGATGCCACGCTGGCGCTGGATGAAGTGGTGGTCAAGGGCCGCGACAGCTACGGCAAGACCCGCCTGCTGGCCGAGAGCCTGGTCGACGGCGGCTATATCTTCGACGAGTTCAAGAGCACCAAGGCCGAACCCCGCGCCCTGAAGAAAATCACCCTGCTGACCATCAAGGCCGCCCAGGCCGAAGTGCAGCGCGCCGTGACCCACGCCACCGCCATCGCCAACGGCATGTCGTTCACCCGCGACCTGGGCAACCTGCCGCCGAACATCTGCCACCCAACCTTCCTCGGCGAACAGGCCAAGGCGCTGGGTAAAGAGTTCAAGGGCCTGAAAGTCGAAGTCCTCGACGAGAAGAAGATCAAGGAACTGGGCATGGGCTCGTTCTATGCCGTGGGCCAGGGCAGCGACCAGCCGCCACGCCTGATCGTGATGCAATACAACGGCGGCAAGAAGGCCGACAAACCGTACGCCCTGGTGGGCAAAGGCATCACCTTCGACACCGGCGGCATCAGCCTCAAGCCGGGCGCCGGCATGGATGAGATGAAATACGACATGGGCGGCGCCGCCAGCGTGTTCGGCACCCTGCGTGCCGTGCTGGAACTCAAGTTGCCGATCAACCTGGTGTGCATCCTGGCTTGCGCCGAGAACATGCCAAGCGGCGGCGCGGCGCGTCCGGGCGACATCGTCACCACCATGAGCGGCCAGACCGTCGAGATCCTCAACACCGACGCCGAAGGCCGCCTGGTGCTGTGCGATGCCCTGACCTACGCCGAGCGCTTCAAGCCGCAAGCCGTGATCGACATCGCCACGCTGACCGGCGCGTGCATCGTCGCTCTGGGTTCCCACACGTCGGGCCTGCTGGGCAACAACGACGAGCTGATCGAGCAACTGCTCAGCGCCGGCAAGGCCGCCGACGACCGCGCCTGGCAACTGCCGCTGTTCGATGAGTACCAGGAACAGCTGGACAGCCCGTTCGCCGACATCGCCAACATCGGCGGCCCGAAAGCCGGCACCATCACCGCGGCCTGCTTCCTGTCGCGCTTCGCCAAGAACTTCAACTGGGCGCACCTGGACATCGCCGGCACGGCCTGGACCAGCGGCGGCAAGGACAAGGGCGCCACTGGCCGTCCGGTGCCACTGCTGACCCAGTACCTGCTGGATCGCGCCAAGGCCTGAAAATGAGAACCCCAGGGCGGCTTTTATAAAGCCGCCCTGGGTTCCAGGAACCGCAATGACCCAAGTCGACTTCTATATATTGCCCAGCGCCGACCCGCTCGCGCGCCTGGACTTTGCCTGCAAGCTCACCGAAAAAGCCTGGCGCATGGGCCACCGCATCTACCTGCATTGCAGCGATGCCACCCAGCGCGACGAGCTCGACGCCCGCCTGTGGCGCTTCAAGGGCGAAAGCTTCGTGCCCCACGGCCCTGCTGAATCCGAAGCCGAAGGCCTGGTTGTACTGGGCTTGGGCGACAGCTGCGGCGATCACCATGACCTGCTGGTCAACCTGGACCTGAAAGTGCCGCCGTTCGCCAAGGCGTTTGCCCGCGTAGCCGAAGTGGTAGTGGAAGATCCGGCTATTCGTCAGGCCGCGCGGGAGAGTTTCCGTTTCTATCGCGAACAGGGCTATCCTTTGCAGGATCACCGGCTACAACGACTTTGAGTAAATGATGGACACGCCCAACCCAATAAAAAAAGACGACCACCTGCTGGACGACCTGGAGTCGATCCGCCAGTTGCTCGGTGATGATGACTTGCAACCGCCGCTGTTGACCGACTCGGTCGATGCCGACGTACAGATTCCGCTGTTGTTCGACATGGTCGGCGCCAAGGCCGCGGCGCCGGAGCCGGTTGCCGCCGCTGTCGAACCCGCCCCCGCCGAAAAAGGCCCGGACGCCCTTCTGCTGCACCTGGACAACGAACTGCGCGCCGCCGCGCAATTGATCATGCAAGACGTGATCGATGACTTCGCCCCGCACATCGAGACCGAGATCAAGCGTCGGCTGGATGCGCGGATGGAGCGGTTGCTCAGCCAATATCAGTCGTAAGCCCTGCACATATCCCCTGTGGGAGCGGGCTTGCTCGCGAAAGCGGTGGATCAGTAAATACATCTTTGAC
>NZ_JANLGL010000206.1:0-9532 GCF_024655625.1 Pseudomonas sp. 18.1.10 | reverse complement strand
GTGTGTCAGTCAATACTTCTATTACTGATCCACCGCATTCGCGAGCAAGCCCGCTCCCACATTTGAACGGTGTTCTTCTTGGGGTTAGTGTTCGATCACTTCACCGTGCATCACCGCCAAGCGGGCGATCAGGCGGTTCTGTACCGGCACCGAAATCCCCTCTTTGTCCATCGCCTTGATCAAATCCTCCACCAACGCATTAAAGTCACTGCGACTCACATGCTGCCCCTTGTGACTCTCCGCCATGCTATCCCCGGTATAGGTGCACGGCCCGCCCGCCTCCACGCAAAACTGTTCAATCAACTTGTCGCGCAATCGCTGGATATCAATCCGCCGAAACCGTTCGACGATGCGTTCATCCCGGGCGATGTTCAGCAGCAGGCCCTCAACAATCCGCGTGATGCCGGGCATGGCGCCCAGGTCGCGGTACAGGCTGTCATCCTTCGGCGGTTGTTGCGCGCAGGCGCTCAGGCACAGGACGAATACCAGCGGTAGCCAGCGCATCAGAAACTCCCCTGCACAGACAGATAGGTGCCGTTCTGGTTGTCCAGCGTGGCGATTTCGCCGAGGCGCGCGTAGGCCAATACAAACGACACATGCTTGTTCGGAAAGTACCCGACAAACACATCCGCCCAATCACTCTCACCGGCAAACGACAGGTTGTCAGGCTTTTCGCGGTATTCCACGCCCACTGCCCAGCGCGGGTTGAACAGCAGCGCCACCGAGCCTTCCTTGAGCAGGCTGCGGCTGTCACGGCGGTCGCCGCCAAAACCGAGCAGGCCGGTTTCATTGGCGCGGCTGTAGCGCAGGCTGCCATTGACCAGCACGTTGTAGCCAAAGGCCGCGCCCATGAACAGGCGGCTGGCGGCGAGGTAGCCTTCGACGTCGCTGTCGCGCTTGGCGCCCACCAGCTTGGGGATGTCGAAATTGGTCTGGTGTTTGTATTCCAGGCCCAGGGACACTTGGGGCAAATCGTCGTAGATCACATCGCCAAACAGCCGCACCTTGAGGCCGAGCACGTCCTGGCCAAGGTTGTCTTCGGGCAGGTTCAGCTTATGCACCAAGGTGCCGAGGTCGAAGCGCTGGCGGGCGTAGGACACTTCGACTCGATTGTCATAGGCCAGCGCCAACCCCGCCACGTCCAGCCGATAGTCCGGCAGGTTGACCGTGGTGGCGAACGCCGTGGCGCCCCATTCCTGTTTTTCGCCGTAGCCGGCCAGCACCGCCCACGGCGTGATCCCGCCGCCCGCAACCCCTTCGATGCTGCTGGCGCCACCAGTGGCAATCAGGCGGCCGTTATCGGCCAGCGCCGTTTGCAGGGTCAGGGCGCCAAGGCAACCGATCAGAAAAGAACAACGCACGCTTAAGCCACTCAATGAACCAGGGAAGTTTGCGCACTGAGGGGCAAGGCCACCCAGGCTTCGAAAGCGTCGGCGCTCAACGGCCGACTGATCAGGTAACCCTGGGCCGTGTCGCACTGCCAGCGTTCCAGCAGGCGCAGGCTGTGGGCGTATTCAACGCCCTCGGCGACCACCTTGAGGCCCAGGTTGTGGCTCATCTCGATGGTGGAGCGCACGATCACCGCGTCTTCACTGGTTTCATCGAGGTTGCGCACGAAGGATTGGTCGATTTTCAACTCTTGCACCGGCAGGCGCTTGAGGTGCGCCAGCGACGAATAACCGGTGCCGAAGTCATCCACCGACAGGCTGATGCCGCAGTCGCGCAACAGGTGCAGGACTTTCAGGGCTTTTTCCGGCTCGCGCATCACCGCGCTTTCGGTGATTTCGAACAGCAGTTGTTCGGCCGGCAAACCATAACGACGCAACAACGCTGAGACCCGATGGGCCAGTTCGTCGCCGAGCAAATCATCGGCCGAGATGTTCAACGACAGTTGCAGGCACAGGCCACGCCGGTTCCATTCGCACAGTTGGCGAATGCCCTCCTCGATCACCCAGTGGGTCAACAACTGAATGCTGCCCGAGCGTTCGGCCAAGGGGATGAATTCTGCCGGCGAGACCATGCCGAACAGCGGGTGCTGCCAGCGCAACAAGGCTTCGGCCTGGCGTACGTGGCCCTGGCGGATGTCGAGTTTCGGTTGGTAATGCAGCAGCAACTGGCCTTGGTTGGGCGCGTGGCGCAAGTCGCGGATCAGGGTGATCTGGCGACGGTGCGCAAGGTCACGGCCGTGTTCGTAGACCTGCAAGCGGCCGGGCATTTGTGCGGCGTCTTTCATCGCGATTGCCGCACGTTCCAACAAGGTATGCGCGCTTTCACCGTCGGCCGGGTAAGCCGCGATGCCCAGGCGACAATCCAGCGCCAGGTCGTGGCCGTTGATGCGGCGCGGGCGTAGCAGCAGCTGTTGCAACTGGTCGGCCAGGCCCACCGCTTCGTCGCAGCCGGCGCCTTCAAGCAGCAGCAAAAATTCGTCGGCGATCAAATGCGCCAGGGTATCGCCGGGGCGCAGCGCGGCTTGCAGGCTGCGGCTGACTTCCAGCAACAGCTGGTCCACCGCATCCGGCCCGGCGGTTTCGCTGGCGGCGCGCAGGTTGTCGATGCCCAGGTAGATAAGGGCCATTGGCCGGTGCGTGGCGATGGCGCTGCCCAGGCGTTCCATGGCCAGCGCGCGGTTGGGCAAGCCGGTGAGGCGATCATGCAAGGCGTTGTGCGCCAGTTGCTGTTCGCGTTCGGCAATACCGCTTTGCATCGAGTTGACCGCGTTGGCCAGGCGCCCCAGTTCGTCACTGCGCGGCAACACCACGGGCGTCTGGTAATCGCCCTGGCCGATGCGCTCGGCTGCGAGGGCCAGGGCTTGCACCGGGCGCGACACGCCACGGGCCAGCAGCAAGGCGCCGATCAACGAGGCAATCAGCGCGATCAAGGCAATGCCGAGGATTTTTTCATCCAGCGGCGCAAAGGCCTGCATCGCCGCGTCCAAGGGGCTCTGCAACAAGGCCAGGACCTGGCCGTCGGCATCGCTGGCCAGCACCAGCGACTGGCTGAGAAAACTGTGTTCCAGGTGCTCGGTGGTGGCCACGCCATGCTGGCGGCCCTGCTCCAGCATCAGGCTGGTAAGGCTGTCGCGCAGGACCTGGGGTTGGGTGCTGACCAACTCCCCCGGTTGCTGGCGATCAATGGTGAGGAACGACACTTCCAGGTTGCTCAGCGAACGCAGTTCTTCGGCGAACGCGCTGTCCATGCGCAAGCCCATCACCACCCGCGCAATCGGCAGCGGCGCCAGCACCGGCGCTTCCACCAGCAGGTGCGGCATGCCTTGCAGCGGCACCATCAGCATGGTCTGGCGATTGCGCCGTGCGTCACGCAAGGCTTGGTCGTAGCGAAAAATCGAACCCTCAGGCACCTCATCGAGGGTACTGGCGAGGACGGTGCCATCCATGCCCAGCAGGATCATGTCGCTGGCATTGATGCGCTTGCCGTGGTTGAACAGCACCGAGCGCATGGTCGCCGAATCGCCGCTGGCCACCGCATCGCGAAAACCAAAGTCCGCCGCCAGCAGTTGCACGCCATCGGCCAGGCGCCGGCCGCGCACGTCGAGCAAGCGTTCGAACACGCGCGCGCCGACGTCCAGTTGCGCCTTGGCCTGGCTGCGCACGGCGTCGCCCGTCGCGGCTTTCACGCTGAAGTACAGCGCGCCGATCACCACCAGCAACAGCAGGATCAGCACACTGGCGACACGCGCCTGGAAACTACTGCGCAGTTTCACGGGCGGCTCGATTGAAGGCGTCGCCAAAGGCCGTCGGTGTGGGCGTGGGCGGCAGGTCGGCGGACGGTGGTTCGAGGCTCAGTTGCACGGCGTGGCTCAGGCCCGCCGCCGGAATGTTCAACGTGCCGCCGTCCAGCGGTTGCATGTCGGCCAATTGCGGGTGCCACAGGGTGACGTGGTAGGCGCCGGCCGGCAGGTTGTCCAGGCGCACGTGGCCCTGGGCATCGCTGACGCCGAAGCGCGGGTCATCGGTGACGTAGATGTAGCCGAGCATCCAGTCGTGAATGTTGCAGCCGAGCACCACCACGCCGGGCTTGTCGAACAGCAGCGGGTCGGTGGGCGTGCCTTCGTACAGGCGCAGTTCGAAGCGCTTGGCCGCCGAAAACGAATAGACCTGGTGACGGATATTGTCGCTATTGGGGAAGCGCACCTGGGTGCCGGTGTGTACCGCCAGCACATGGGGCGCGAACTTCTGGCCGCGTTGGTCCATGTCGGCCTTGAGCGCACCGGCCGGCGCACCGACCGGGCCTTGCAGGGTCACCACGGCGTCGCTGACTGGCGATTGGTCGGCCTGGCGCAGCACCACGTCGAGGGTCGCGGCACATACCGCGCCGTGGCTCGACAGCAATAAGGCGGCAAAGGATAACTGCAGGAAAATCCGATTCATCAAGGGTCCGCGCGGCAATAGAAAAATAGGCGGCCTGCCTTGGCACTGAAACTGGGGCAATACGTGTCACGGTGCAGATGATGCCGCAAACAAGGCAAATTGCCATCATTGATTTTGCGGCAAAGCCTGACCGTTGGTCGGCAAAAACCTATGCAACCGGTCAAGGTATGTAGAGCTTATCGGCGCCGCCCAAAGAATCTGTAGGCGTGCAAAAGGCCTTTTCTAGAGCGGCACCCGTTCGCGGCGCATCCACATCTCGAACGCCATGGCGTTCAATGGCCGGCTTATCAGGTAACCCTGGGCGGTGTCGCACTTCCATTGCTTGAGCAGCTTCAGGCTCGGCGCGAACTCCACGCCTTCGGCCACCACCTTGAGCCCCAGGTTGTGGCTCATCTCGATGGTGGAGCGCACGATCACGCCGTCGCCGCTGGTGCTGTCGAGGTTGCGCACAAAGGACTGGTCGATCTTCAACTCCTGCACCGGCAGGCGCTGCAACTGCGCAAGTGACGAATAGCCGGTGCCGTAGTCGTCCACCGACAAGCTGATGCCACAGCCGCGCAGTTGCTCCAGCACGTTCAGCGCCTGTTGCGGGTTGTGCATGATCGCGCTTTCGGTGATCTCGAAAATCAATTGCTCGGCGGCCACGGCGTATTGCATCAACAAGGCGGTGACGCGAATCGCCAGGTCATCATCGGCCAGGTCGTCCACGGAAATATTCACCGACAGCTGGATATGCAACCCCCGCTGCCCCCACTCGCCGATCTGGCGGATCGCTTCTTCGATCACCCACAGGGTCAGGCTGCCCATGCTGCCGGTGCGTTCGGCCAGGGGAATGAATTCGGCGGGTGAGACCTGGCCCAGGGTCGGATGCTGCCAGCGCAGCAAGGCCTCGGCCTGGCGCACATGCCCGTGGTTGAGGTCGAGCTTGGGTTGGTAGCACAGGAACAATTCGCCCTCGACCACGGCGCGGCGCAGGTCACGGATCAAGGTGATCTGGCGTTGGTGGGCCAGTTCGCGGTGCTGTTGGTAGATCTGCAAATGCCCCGGCAGGCTCGCCGCATCGTGCCGGGCAATCGCGGCGCGGCTTATCAACTCTTCCACCTGCTGGCCATCGGCGGGGTACGCGGCGATGCCGATGCTGACTTCATGGCGCACTTCGTCATGGCCGATGCGCTGGGTTTCGGTGAGCAGCGCGTAGAGGCGGTCGGCGCGTGCGACGGCGCGGTCGATCTCGGTGTTTTCCAGCAGCACCAGGAACTCACTGCCGGTGATGCGGGCGGCGGTGTCGCTGGCCAGCAGGCTCATGGACAAGCAGCGGCTGGCTTCGCGCAGCATTTCTTCCACGCCTTGCGGGCCGAAGCCTTCGTTAATCACCCGGTAGTTTTCGATGCCCACGTACAGCAACACCACGGGCCGGCGTGCACTGATCGCACTGCCCAGGCGCTCCATGGCCAGCGCGCGGTTGGGCAGGCCGGTGAGCGGGTCATGCAAGGCGTTGTGCGCCAGTTGCCGCTCGCGCACGGCGATGCCGCTTTGCATGGCATTGAAGGCGCGGGCCAGCAGGCCGAATTCATCGTGGCTGCGCACCCGCACCGGCGTGCGGTAGTCGCCGGCACCAATACGCTCGGCCGCCTCCACCAGCGCATTCAACGGGCGCGACACGCGCCGTGCCAGCAACAGCGCACCGGCCAGCGACACCACCAACACGGCCAGGGCAATCCCGAGGAACTGCCGGTCCAGCGGCGCAAAGGACTCCAGCACATGGTCCAGCGGGCTTTGCAGCAGTACGCGCACTTCATCCCCTTCACCCGTATTGGCCAGCGACAGTACCTGGTTGAGCATGCGCTGGCCGTGGAAGCCTTCGATATGGGCCTCGGGATTGACCTGCGCCTGGCGCAACGTCGTGACGATATCCGGCTGGACGGTGTCGGGCTGGGTGGTGAACAACGGCCCGGGACGGCCGTCCTGCACGGCGAGGAACGACACTTCCAGGTTGCTCATGGCCCGCAGTTCGTTGGCGAACTGCGCGTCCATCGGGAAGCCCATGACGATGCGCGCCACGGGCTGCGGGTTGAAGACGTCCTTTTGCACCAGCAGGTACGGTCGCCCATCCATGGCCACGATGAGCATTTGCAAGCCACTGCGCCGCGCATGGCGCAAGGCGTTGTCTTGGGGGAACGGCGTGCCGCGGGAGAACAGTGGCAAGGTGCTGACCATCACCTTGCCGTCAAGGCCCAGCACAAACACTTCGCTGGAACCGATGCCGGTGCCATGGCGGTCCAGCGCCGCCAGAATCGACGCAGGCTTGCCCTCGGCCACCGCTTGTTTGAAGGGCTCGTCCGCCGTCAGCCAGTCCAGCCCGTATTGCAGGCGACGGCCGCGCAGGTCGAGCAGGCGCTCGAACACCTGGCTGCCGGTCTCCAACTGGACCTCGGCCTGGTTCTCCACGGCACGGGTGGTGGCGGTCTTGACGGCGAAGTAAGTGGCCGCGACCACCACCAACAGCAACAGCGCGAGCACCCCGGCGATACGGGTCTGGAACGTATGGCGCCACCTCATCGCTGTGCCCTCTGGCAGCGTGCGTCTGTTTCTGCCACTACGTCCCTGTGTCATAGGCTTCCCTGGCAACTGCTGACCCGGCGTCAAAAAAACATCCATTTGCATTGGATATTCGGTTTAAGCAGATTAGCTGGGAGCTGGGATAAGTACACCCAATAAAACAAGGAATGTTACTGTCAAGTTATTGGCGGCACGGGTTTGACTGGTTGCTTGGAGAGACAGATAAACCAGGGGCTGAAGGAGATCCAATGTGGGAGCGGGCTTGCTCGCGAATGCGGTGGATCAGCCAACACAAATAGCGACTGACACACCGCTTTCGCCAGCAAGTCGAATCGTCGCACCGCCGCTCCCACACAAGCCCACTCCTCTATTCAGCTTCCGCGTGCGCGCATGAAATCGCCCCATCTGCGCACCAAATAGTTGTGCTCATCCATCACCGAGTTCCACACCGCAATATGCCCCATGCGCTGTTCATAAGAACCGCCGTCACGCACTTCGCCAATATCGATCAACGGCAGGCCATCACTGCCCAGCAACTCTTCCCGCGCAGGTTGGCCGGCGTACCAGTAATCCCACTCGGCGCTGCTCAGGTGGTCGCGGCTGCGCGCCGGGTTGCCGATGTAGTAGCCCTGGCGCGCCATCACCGCGCCGGGCCAGCCGGACAGCCACCAGTTGAGGTAGGCGTAGGCCGCATCCAGCACCGGCCCCTGGGCATGGCGCGACAATGACAAGCCGCCAAACCAGGCGCGATAGCCTTCACGCGGCACCGCCAGGCGGTATTTCACCCCGGCGCGGTGCAGGCGCATCAGGGTCGGCGACCACAGGCTCTGGATGTCGATGCTCGGGCTGAGCATCAATTGCGCGGCCTCTTCGTCATCCGACCAGAAGGCGGCGAAGTGGCCTTCCTTCTGTTTGCGCACGAGGATGTCGGCGAGCACGTCGATCTCTTCGATGCTCATGTTGCCGATGTCGTTGAACTGCGCGAGCCCCGCGCCCTGCACCGCCAGCGCGGCATCCAGGGCGCCGATGGCGGCGTCGCTTTGCAGCGCGGTGCGTGCGCGCCAGGCCGGGTCGAGCAGCCAACCCCAGCTTTCGTTGCCGTGGCAAAAACCGTCGGGCAGGCGCTCGGGGCGGTAGGCAAAACTGTCGGCGTTGTGGGTCAGGGGCAGCATGCTGATGCGTTCGGTGACGGTGCTGCCGAGGCTGCCGTCGTGCTGCACGAACAGGCGCTCGCTGGGCACGCTGCCGCTGCCGAGGCGGTCATCCGGCGACAGGCGGCCGCGCTTGGGCAGGTCGTTGATCTCGTGCCACAGCGCGATGCGCCGCGTGTCGATGGGCTGGATCGCCCGCGCCGGCCAGACAAAATCGACGTTGTGGAACCACTGGTCATACAGGTCGTAGCTGTCGGGCTGCATCACCGCGATGCGCTGGGCCTGCTCCACATCGTGCACCTGATACACCAGGCGAATGCCCAGCTCCTGCTCGGCGCGTACGCGCAGGCATTCCAGCAAGGTCACCGAGGTGCCAAGGACACGCAGGGTAATCATGGGGCGAACCGCCGCGAGAACACGTCAAACGAGCGGCGCAGCTGCGCCGGGTCGAGGCCGCGCAGGATAAACACCAGGCGCGATTGGCGGTCGTTGCCCGGCCAGGCCGGCAGGTGCACCGGGGCGTGCAGGCAGTGCTGCACGCCATGAATGACGATGGGGGCGTTGCTGGCGTTCACGTTGAGCAGTCCTTTGACCCGGAGGATTCGTTCGCCGTGGCATCTTAACAGCATCGACAGCCACACCCCGAAGCCGACCCAATCCAGCGGCCGGTCGAAGGTCAGGCAGCACACTTGCGCGGCGCCGTGGGTGGCGGTGGTGGGTTGATGCAGCTGCCAGCGGCTGACTTCGACGGCGGGTTCGGCGCTGCGCAACCCTTCGCCGAGCAGCAGTTGCTCGCCGCTGTGGATGTCCTGGGTATCGAGGATCGGTGTGCCGGCGTTGAGCGCCTGCAAGTGCGCGCGCAGCACAGTGCTGTCGCCGGCCAGGTCGGTCTTGCTCAGCAACAGGCGATCCGCCGCCGCGACCTGGGCCAGCCATTCCGGGTGCAACCGCTCTTGCAGCGTGGCGTGGCTGGCGTCGACCAGGGTGATGACCAGGCCGATATGAAAGCGCCCGCGCAGTTGCACGTCGTTGTTCAAGGTCGCGAGGATCGGCGCCGGGTCGGCCAGGCCGGTGGTTTCCAGGATCACCCGTTTGAACGCCGGGATTTCCCCGCGCTCGCGACGTTGCAACAGGCCGAGCAGCGCGTCCTTCAACTCGCCGCGAATCGAACAGCACACGCAGCCGCTGGGCAGCAGCACGGTGTCCGGCGCGACCTCTTCCACCAGCAGATGGTCGATGCCGACGTCGCCGAATTCATTAATCAGCAATGCCGTGTCGCCGAGGCTTTCGCCTTGCAGCAGGCGCTTGAGCAAGGTGGTTTTGCCGCTGCCGAGGAAGCCGGTGATGACGTTCAGCGCAATACTCATGGTCGTTTCCCATTGTGGCGAGGGAGCTTGCTCCCGCTGGAGTGCGCAGCGCTCCCAAGCTTTTGGG
>NZ_JANLGL010000205.1:0-9540 GCF_024655625.1 Pseudomonas sp. 18.1.10 | reverse complement strand
TGACACTCCGCCTTCGCGAGCAAGCCCGCTCCCACACAAGCCCGCTCCCACATTTAAATCCCGCTAGGCTTTAGATCGCGGCGCGCCACTGGCCCCGAGCGTGCTTCGATCTGCTGCTTGAGGTCATGCCGCAGCCCCACCAGAAACGCCAACTCCGCCACCACAAACAACGGCCCGACGATCAGCCCCGACACATCATCCACAAACGCGGGCTTTTTACCCTCGTAATAGTGCCCGACAAACTGAATCACCCAGCCCACCACAAACATCCCAATCCCGCTGCCCAGCCACACCAGCGTGCTCTGCGCCGCCAACACATGCCCGGCCCACACCGACATGCCCATCAGCACCGTCATCAACACGCCGAGCGCCAGCTCCAGGCGCAGGTAGAACCACGCCGAAAACAACGCGAGCAGCACCGCCGGAGACACCCACAGCCCACCCACCGGCCATTCGGGACGCGACAGCAGCACCGCCACCGCGACCACAATCAACGGGATGCCGATAAAGTGGCTGGCGATATTGCGCGGGTCGCGGTGGTAGGCGGCGTATTGGCTAAGGTGATCGACGAGGCTTTTCATTGTTGTTCCTCCTGTAGGATGTTTAATCATGCCCTGTCAGCCTTTGCCTGACTGTCAGCTGGGCGACAATCTTCGGAGTTCCCATGGATGCAGCGCAGTGGCATTCGCAATTGGCGACAGGCCAGTGGTTCAGTCACCTGCCCGCACCGTTTCAGACTAGCTTGCTGGCCCACGCCCGGTTGCGTCAGCTGACGGCGGGGCAATACCTGTTCAAGCGCGGCGACCCGCCATGCGGCTTGTATGCGGTGCTCGAGGGCAGCCTGCGCATCAGCGCGGTCAATGAACACGGTAAGGAAGCGGTATTGAGCCTGGTGGAGCCGCCTTTCTGGTTCGGCGAGATCTGCCTGTTCGACGGCCTGCCGCGCACCCACGACGCCTGCGCCGTCGGCTCGTGCACGCTGTTGCAGGTGCCGCAGCAGGCGCTGTTGCAAAGCCTCGATGACAATCCGCGCTACTGGCGCGACCTGGCGTTGTTGATGAGCCAGAAGCTGCGCCTGAGTTTTATCGGCCTCGAACAACTGCGCCTGATGCCGGCGTCGGTGCGCCTGGCCCATCGCTTGCTGATGATGATCGACGGCCACGGCGACATCGAGCCCTCACGGCGCCTCGTGCAACTGCCCCAGGAAGACCTGGCGGCGATGCTCAGCCTGTCGCGCCAGACCACCAACGCCTTGCTCAAGGACCTGCAAGCCCAGGGCATCGTGCGCCTGGGCTACGGCGCGATCGAAATCCTCGACGCCGAGCGGTTGCGGGAGGCGGCGCACACCTGAGGGTGTTAGCCTGCTGGCCTGAACAATCGAGGTGTCTTATGCGCGTGCTGTTAGTGGAACATGAATCCGACGAGGCACAGCGGATGGCCCAGGGCTTGAACGAGGCCGGCTACAGCGTGGAAGTGGCGGCCAACGGCATGGCGGCCCAGCGCCTGGTCGAGGACGGCGAGTACGACCTGGTGATCCTCGATGTGATGCTGCCCGGGCTGAATGCCTGGAAGTTGCAGCAGGCGATCCGCCAGAAGGGCGACACGCCGCTGTTGTTCCTGACTACGCCCGGCGGCATTGAAGATCGGCTGCGTGGGTTGGAATTGCATGAGGATGATTACTTGCTCAAGCCGTTCGAGGCCAAGGCATTGGTGGCGCGGGTGAGGTCGGTGTTACGGCGTGATCGGGGGCGGTGACTGATCTGACGCCTTCGCGAGCAAGCCCGCTCCCACATTTTGACTGCATTCCAAAGTTGGAACTCGGTCAAATGTGGGAGCGGGCTTGTGTGGGAGCGGGCTTGCTCGCGAAGAGGCCCTCCCAAGCAACACAAATATCTACCGCAACCCCTCCCGAAACTGCCCCGGCGTCACCCCCGTCCACCGCTTGAACGCCCGGCTAAAACTGCTGGTATCGGCAAACCCCAGCAAATGACTGATCTCCGCCAATGAACACTGCGGGTCCCGCAAGTGCAGCAACGCCAAATTCTCCCGGCACTCATTGAGCAACGCATCAAACCGGCAGCCTTCATCCGCCAGATGCCGCTGCAAGCTGCGCAAACTCAAGTGCAACGCCTGGGCGACCCGTTCCGCGCTCGGCTCGCCGTCGGGCAATTGCGCTTCGATCACCCGGCGCACCTTGCGCTCCCAGGTCAGCGGTTGCAGTTGGGCGAGGGTGCGTTTGAGCACGGTTTCATTGTGTTCGGCCAGCTCGGGGTTGGCGTCGTCGAGGTGGCTGTCGAAGTCATGGGCGGCGAATTCCAGGCGGTCTTCCCTGGCGCCAAAAAACACCGGCGCGCGAAACACCGTGTGCCAGGGCTGGGGATCGGCCGGTTCGGGGCGCCGCAAATACACGGCTAAGGGTGCGTAGTCGCGGCCCAGGCGATTGCGGCACGTGCGCACATAGATCGCGGCAAACGCATCGATGGCTTCGAACGCCGGCGCCGGGCTGCCGCTGGGTTGCTGCAGGCGAAAGCGATAGCGTTCTCCATCACCGTCCAAGGTCAGGGTCAGCGCATCGCTGACCACCTGGTGATAACGCACGATGCGCTCGAACACCTCGCGCAAACTGCCGCTGGCCACCAGCGCATAACCCAGCGCGTGAAAGGTGGTGGGGCTGACAAACCGCGACACCCGCAAGCCAATCGCCGGGTCGCCGCTGGCCTGCACCGCCAGTTCCCACAGCCGCGTGGTGGCCGACAGCGGGTAGCGCGCATTCGGGTCGTCCATCTGCTGCGGGTCGAGCCCGGCCGCCACGCACAGCGCGGCGCTGTCGAGGCCGAGGGCGTCGAGCTGCTTGCGCAGGGCGCGGGTCCAGCTGGCGAGGGAAGTGGGTTCGGGCATGGCGATTGGCGCTTGCGGTCAACAGGTTGGCGTCCGGGGCTAGCGCCCTGCCAGATCGCGTGGGGCAGGATGGACGCATCAATAACCAGAGGATGGAAGCATGGACGGTACTTCTGCAAGTCCCCAGCAGATGAACGCGCAACAGCGTTCGGCGCATATCCGTGAAGTGGTGCTGGCCGAAGGCGTGCGCTTGCGCCAGCAGCACCCCTGGCTGCTGCACCAGGACGCGCTGGGCGCGGGCATCCTGGCGTTTGCGTTGCTCGGCATGATGGGTTCGGCAGCGCTCTACATCACGGGTCATATGGCCTGGTGGGCGTGCCTGTTAATCAACGCGTTCCTGGCTTCGCTGACCCACGAGCTGGAACATGACCTGATCCACAGCATGTACTTTCGCAAGCAGCGCATCCCCCACCACCTGATGATGGGCCTGGTGTGGCTGGCGCGGCCGAGCACGATCAACCCGTGGATTCGCCGCCACTTGCACCTCAACCATCACAAGGTCTCCGGCACCGAGACGGACATGGAAGAACGCGCCATCACCAACGGCGAGCCCTGGGGTTTTGCGCGGTTGTTGATGGTGGGCGACAACGTCATGTCGGCGTTTATCCGCCTGCTGCGGGCCAAGACCTGGAAGCACAAGCTCAGCATCCTCAAGCGCTCGCTGCTGGTGTACGCACCGCTGGCGCTGCTGCATTGGGGCGCGTGGTATGTGTTCCTCGGCTTCCACGCGGCCAATGGCATCGTCAGCCTGCTGGGCGCGCCGATCGAGTGGTCAGCCAGCACCTTGCAGGTGATGCAGGTGATCGACATCGCCGCCGTGGTCATCATCGGCCCCAACGTGCTGCGCACCTTTTGCCTGCACTTTGTCAGCTCCAACATGCACTACTACGGCGACGTGGAATTGGGCAATGTGATCCAGCAGACCCAAGTGTTGAACCCCTGGTGGCTGTGGCCGTTGCAGGCGTTCTGCTTCAACTTCGGCAGCACCCATGGCATCCACCATTTTGTGGTGAAGGAGCCGTTCTACATCCGCCAGATGACCGCCAAGGTGGCGCACAAGGTGATGGCGCAGATGGGCGTGCGCTTCAATGATTTCGGGACGTTTGCGCGGGCCAATCGGCTTGGTTTTCCACCGCCAGCAGCGTCTCGATCAACGCCTTCGCCGCAGGTGACAAGCGCCCCCCAGCGCGGCTGATTATCCCGCAGCGGTTGCTCAAGCTGTCGAGGGCGTGGGGCAGGTTGCGCCAGTGCAGCACCTGCAACGCGCCGCTGGCGAAGTCATCGACGAAGGCTTCTCTGGCGCCCAGGCCAATCGCGTCGGACTGGCGCACGATGCTCGCCAGCGCGGCGAACTGCTCCAGCTCGATGGCCGGCGCAAAGTCGATGCGCCCGCTGAGGTTGGCCAACAGCTTGCGAATGCCCGGCGCGATCAGTGGCGTGGCCAGCGGGTAGCCGAACAGGTCGTTGGTGGACAGGCTGTCCTTGGCCAGCAGCGGGTGCCCGGCACGGCAGAAAAACACGCTGCGCCGGGGCGTCAGGGCCTGGGTCTGGAAGTTCGGGTCGGCTTCGAAGTGGCGCACATCGGCGATAAAAAATTCGATCTCCTCGCGGCTCAGGCTGCGCCCCAGACGCTCCCAGTTATCCACCTGCAAGGCACTGCGCACCTTGGGGTAGACGCTGATAAATCGAGCGAGGGCCTGTGGCAGCAGATTGACCGCCGCCACCACGTCGCAGCCCACGCGCACTTCGCCGGCATCGAGTTTGGTCATGCGTGTGACTTCATGGCTGAGCAACGCCGCGCCTTGCACCAGGCTCAGGGCATGTTGCAGCACCACCTGGCCTTCCGGGGTGGGGCGCAGCTCTTTGTGGGCGCGGTCCACCAGCACGCAGCCGAATTCTTGCTCCAGGCCCTGGATGCTGCGGCTGAACGCCGGTTGCGTGATGCCCATGGCGTCGGCGGCGCGCACAAAACTGCGGTGCTCGTTGAGCGCGATGAAATAGCGCAGTTGGCGAAGATCCATGGGGGGCCCGGCGTCCAAGAGGAGAACCGGGATTTTAAGCGCCGCGCTTATTCCGTCAATGAAGCATGTTTGTTTTATCTAGATCTTAAATGCATAACTATAGAGCGGGCGCCGTGCGGTAGGTCGCCGGGCTGAACACCCGCGTGACCACCAGCATCGCCACGGCGGTGACGGCCAGTACCACCCAGGCGCTGACAAAATTGCCGGTGAGTTCGCGCAGCCAGCCGGTCATCCATGGCGACACGGCGTTAATCAAGAAGCCCACGCCCTGCACAAAGGCCGCCAGTTGCCCGGCCTGGCGCGGGTCGCGATGGTGGTCGAGGGTCAGCAGCAGGCTCAGGGCAAAACACGCGCCGAGGCCAAAGCCACACAACGCCACCCACAGGTGGGGAAATTGCAGCGGCGCAATAATCAGGCCCAGGTAGCCCACGGTCTGCGCCAACAGGCTGATGCCGAGCAACGGCCGCCGGTCGATGCCGCGTTGTGCCAGCACCGGCATCAACAGCGCGGCGAGCACCTGGAAGATGGTCATGAAGGCCAGCAACGAACCGCTGGGCAGCACGCCCCAACCCAGCTGCTGATAAAACGCCGGCAGCCACGCCACCAGGCTCATGTAGCCGCAGTTCACCAGGCCGAAGTACAGCGCCAGCAACCACGCGCGCCGATTGCGCAGGCCCTTGAACGCCGGGATCTCCTTGGCGCTTTTTGCCGCGCCCAGGGGCAACCAGGCCCACAGCAACAACGCGCCCAGCGCCGGCAGCAGCCATACGCCCAGGCCGGCCTGCCAATCGCCGAACTGCGTGGCCACCAGCGGGCTGAGCAGCGCCGCGAGCCCGCCGCCGGCCATCAGCGAAGCCGAATACACGCCCATCGCCACCGGCACGCGGTGCTGGAATTCGCGCTTTATCATCGCCGGCACCAGCGCCTGGATCAGCGCCACGCCGGCGCCGCCAAGCAACGCCGTCACCAGCAGCGCCGAGCCCTGGCCCATCAGCCAGCGGGCCAGGCACGCCAGCAGGATCATCATCAGGCCCAACGCAATGCCGCGCCGCTCACCCAGCTGCGCCTCGACACGCACGCCGACCAACGCCACCAGGCCCATGCAAATCACCGGCAGGCTGGTGAGCAGGGCGCTGCTCTGGAAACTCAGGCCGGTGGCCAGGCGAATCTCACCGAGCAACGGGCTGATGGAACTGAGGATCGGCCGCAGGTTGAGGCCCAGCACAATCAGCAGGCCCCAGCCGGCGAGGGATTTATTGAGGGTCATGCAGCGCCCTTGCGGCAGATAAATGAGGCGTGAGTATGGCCAGCGCCGCAGGTATTCTGAAATTAAATATAACCATGAAAACCAGTGGCAAATGGAATGGTGAGCGCGATGTTCGATCCCGTGTTGTTACGCAGTTTTGTCGCCGTGGTGGAGTGCGGCAACTTCACCCGCGCCGCCGAGCGCCTGCACTTGACCCAATCCACCGTGAGCCAGCAGATCCGCCGCCTGGAAGACGTCGCCGGCTGCCAGTTGCTCGACCGCGACCAGCGTCATGTGGTCGCCACCGCCGAGGGTGAACGCCTGCTGGCCTACGCGCGGCGCATCCTCGCGCTGCATGAAGAGGCCGCCGATGTGTTGATTAACCAGCAAAGCGACGGCGTGTTGCGCCTCGGGGTGCCGGAAGACTTCGCCTCCGAGCGCCTGATGCCGTTGCTGTCGGCGTTTGTGCTGGCGTATCCCCGGGTGCGCCTGGACGTCACCAGCGGCCTCGGCCCGGAGTTGCAGCGCCAGTACCGCAGCGGTGAATTCGACGTGTTGCTGGTCAAGCAAATGGGCGACAGCGACGACTGCTTGGCCTCGTGGCCGGAACCGTTGTGCTGGGTCGACAGCCGCAGCACGCCCTCCCTGGGGCGTGACCCGCTGCCATTGGTGGCGTTTCCGGTGGGCGGGCTGTACCGCAATGAAATGCTGCAACACCTGGAAGTGGGCGGCTGGCGCTGGCGCATCGGCTATTCCAGCGCGAGCCTGGCCAGTGTGTGTGCGGCGGTGGCGGCGGGGTTGGGCATCAGCTTGTTGCCGCGTCGTGTGGTGCAGGCGGGGCACTTGATCCTCGGCGAAGACAGCGGTTTGCCGGCGGTGCAGGGCGTGCGCCTGGCGTTGTATGCGCGCAGCGGTTTGGGGGCGGCGGGGCAGTGTTTGCAGAGCGAGTTGTTCGATTTGTGCGCAAACAATCCCCATTGAGGCATGCCTTTACGGAATATTTTGTATGCCTGCAAAGCATTGAAAAAAAACGCCTCGGCGCCAGGCCACGGAAAACGTGGGCTTGGCGTTTCTGAATGTTTCGTTTATTCAGTTTGGGTCTATGTATAACTTTAAAGATTACTTTAAGAGATAAGCGTCTGACCCCGATGATTCAGCCCTCGACGGCCTTCCACGCAGGCCCGTCGGTTTTTTGGTTTCAAAACCGTAGGGAGTGAATCAATGGGCAATGTCCAGACCGCCGCCAGTGCACACGAGGCGCAATGGCGCCAGGCACCGAGTGGTGAGTTGGTCGACCTTGGGCGGCCGCACCGCGCGCCGTTGGGGCAACTGCGCACGCAGCAAACCCCCAAGCGTTTCTCCAGCCGTCGCGAAGGGGTTCTGCTGGGCCTGCTGGTGCTGGCCCTGCACGCTGCGGTGATTTATTGGGTGGCGCAGAAGCCCACGCCGGTGCTGCCGATCGTGCCGCCGGAAATTCCGCCGATGACCATCGAATTTTCCCAGCCGGCGCCGCCGGTGGTTGAACCGCCACCGCCCGTGCCGCCACCACCGCCGCCGCCCGTGGTCGAGCCACCGCCGCCGGTGGTGGATGAATTGGCCGCCAAGCCGGCGCCGCCCAAACCGATTCCAAAACCCAAGCCAAAGCCCGTGCCGAAGCCTGAGCCCAAGCCAGCACCGAAACCGCTCGAGCAACCGCCCGCGCCACCGACACCCGCACCGCCTGCGCCACCCGCTCCACCGGCGCCGGCCCCGGTCACACCGGCTTCGGCCAACGCCGCGTACTTGAAGAACCCGGCGCCCGAATACCCGTCACTGGCCCAGCGCCGGGGCTGGGAAGGCACGGTGTTGCTGCGGGTGCACGTGTTGGCCAGCGGCAAGCCGGGCGAGATCCAGGTCCAGAAAAGCAGCGGTCGCCAGCAACTCGACGACGCCGCACTGGCTGCGGTGAAGCGCTGGAGCTTCGTGCCGGCCAAGCAGGGCGACGTGGCCCAGGACGGCTGGGTCAGCGTGCCGATCGACTTCAAGATTCACTAACTATTCGGCTGCGGTGTGTCTCACACGCCGCGACCTGCACAGAGGGAACACATCATGGCATTAGCATCTCCACTTGAATCCATCGAAAGCGCGGTGATCTGGCTGCTGGTGGTCTTTTCGGTCGCGACCTGGGGCCTGGCGCTGTTGAAGGGCGTGCAGTTCGGTCGCCTCAAGGCGCAGGATCGCAAGTTCCACAAACAGTTCTGGGCGGCGTCGAGCCTCGACTCGGCCGCCGAACTGGCAGAGACCCAACCCGGCGCCGCCGCCCGTGTGGCCCAGGCCGGTTATGCGGCGATCCAAGTCGGCGAAACCCCGCACGCCGCGGATTTGAGCCAGGCCATCAACCACCAGGACCGCCTCGAACGCGCCCTGCGCCAGCAGATCGTGCGTGAGCGTCGCTCCCTGGAGACCGGCCTGGCCGTGGTCGCCAGTATCGGCAGCACCTCGCCGTTCATCGGCCTGTTCGGCACCGTGTGGGGCATCATGGAAGCCCTCAAAGGCATCAGCGCCGCCGGCTCCGCCAGCCTCGAAACCGTGGCCGGGCCGATTGGTGCCGCGCTGGTGGCAACGGGCGTTGGTATCGCCGTCGCCGTGCCGGCGGTGCTGGTCTACAACTACTTCCTGCGTCGCCTCAAGCTCACCGCTGCCGACCTCGACGACTTCGCCCACGACTTCTACAGCCTGGCGCAGAAGAATTCGTTCCGCGTGCTGCTGCACCCAACCCTGAACAAAACCGCTGCCGGCACCCCGCAAAAAGTGAAGGAGGCGTCCTGACATGGCCTTCTCTACGCAAGACAGTGATGAGGTGCTGAGCGAGATCAACGTCACGCCGCTGGTGGATGTGATGCTGGTGCTGCTGGTGGTGTTTATCGTCACCGCGCCGCTGCTGACCAACGCGATCCCGATCAACCTGCCCAAGACCGAGGCCGTGGCCCCGGTGGAGCAGAAGGACCCGCTGGTGGTGAGCATCGACGGCGCCGGCAAGGTGTTTATCAACAAGGACGAAATCCAGCCGAACCTGCTGGAGTTCAACCTGCAGGCGGCCAAGGCCAAGGACCCCGATGTGCGGGTGCAACTGCAGGCCGACGATGGCGTGAACTACGGCGAAGTGGCGCGCGCCATGGCGTCTATCGAGCGCGCGGGGATTACCAAGTTGTCGGTGATTACCGCTCGTTAAGTAACACAAGCCTCGACAATTTTTTGGCCGTCTCCTTGGCAGGGTGCGGCCTTTTTTTTGCCTGCGATTTAACCAACAACACAAACGCCAGCCTGGAATGCAGACCCCTGTGGGAGCGGGCTTGCTCGCGAATGCGGTGGATCAGCTATGAATTTGCCGACTGG
>NZ_JANLGL010000204.1:0-9730 GCF_024655625.1 Pseudomonas sp. 18.1.10 | reverse complement strand
GCGGTGTGTCAGTAACAGGTGTGCCGACTGATCCACCGCTTTCGCGAGCAAGCCCGCTCCCACATTTGTTCTTCACCCGCCTCGAAAATCAGGCCGGTTGGTCCAACGCCAGCTCAACCCCCAGTTGGCGAGACAGGCACGGCCAGCGCTTCCACGCCGCTTCCGTGTCCGGGCTCTTGAGCGTTTCGCGATAAGCCTCCACCGATTCCAGCGCAAAGCTGTCTTCGTTGAGCATCTCATCCACCGCCAGATGCACCGCTTCATCCAGGCTGTTGGCAAATTCTTCGCCGATCAGTTGGTGCGCAATCAGGTTGGCCACGGTGGTGTCCGCCGGGATCAACGGCTGGCCGAAATGCTTGATATACAGATCGTTTACTTCTTCCACCAGGCGATGAGCCAGGTAGGCCTCGTCCAGCAGGCCATCGAGCCCTTCATGCCCGGCGAGGATCGCGGGCGGTTGCAGGAAGAATTGCTCGGCGATCTTCAGTACCGGCTTGATCTGGCTTTCGATACCGGCCTCGCGGGCCACGTCGTTGGCGGCATCGAGCAAGTCCGGAACGAGGTCGATGTAGGCGGTCACGAAGCGCGTCATGACAATGTTGCGATCACCGTCAGCCAACGAGATGGCCGAATGCAGGTGCGGCAATTGGGTTTCCAGCTGCTGGGCCAGCTGGCCCGTGCTGGCTTCGTGTTGTTGGGCACGGGAAATCTGCTCGCGCAATGCGGCGGTGTTCATGAGGGCTCCAGTGATGCAGGCGTAGGAAAAGGGAGAGGATAAGGTAGCTCGTTTATACGAGCGCCTCAGACGCATTTGTCATAATTATTTCATGGTTATGCGCCTGCGTTATATCGAAATGCCATCGTTCGTCGGATAAACGATTCCGCCCCCGGTTTTATTGGCTCCGCCCGTCTGTTTTCGCTGATTTGTCCCCACACATTGCGGGGTTGCAGGTGCTGTCTATACTCGGTTTTGTAAGCAATTAGCTGATGACGCCAGACTGCATAAGCAGGTGAGGCTAAGCGGTTGTAAGCAGTATGGAAGCCGCTCCCTTCGACGCAGGTGCAAACCGGCGGGATAACAAGAACGATAAGGGGAACCCGCATGACGCGACATCCACACGTTTGGATGGGCCTTCTGTTGTGGTCGGTATTCGGCCAGGCGCACGCCGCCTGGACCACGAATATGGCGCCAGGGGCGACTGAAGTCAGCCACGCTGTGTTTGACCTGCACATGACCATTTTCTGGATATGTGTGGTGATCGGCATCATCGTGTTTGGCGCGATGTTCTGGTCGATGATCCTGCACCGCCGGTCCACGGGCCAGGTGGCCGCCAAGTTCCACGAGAGCACCACCGTGGAGATCCTCTGGACCGTGGTGCCCCTGCTGATCCTCGTCGCGATGGCCATTCCGGCAACCAAGACCCTCATCAATATCTACGACAGCAGTGAGTCGGATATCGATATCCAGGTCACCGGCTACCAGTGGAAGTGGCACTACAAATACCTGGGCCAGGACGTGGAGTTCTTCAGCAACCTGGCCACCCCTGCCGAACAGATCCATAACCAGGCGACCAAGGGCGAGCACTACCTGCTGGAAGTCGATCAGCCGCTGGTGCTGCCGGTGGGTGCCAAGGTGCGCTTCCTGGTGACCGCCGCCGACGTGATCCACTCCTGGTGGGTGCCGGCCTTTGCGGTCAAGCGCGACGCCATCCCCGGCTTCGTCAACGAGGCCTGGACCCGCGTCGAGAAGCCCGGCATCTACCGTGGCCAATGCGCCGAGCTGTGTGGCAAGGACCACGGTTTCATGCCGATCGTGGTCGAGGTCAAGTCCAAGGCCGACTACGACACCTGGCTGGCGGCGCGCAAAGACGAAGCTGCCAAGCTCAAGGAGCTGACCTCCAAAGAGTGGACGCTGGAAGAGCTGGTGGCCCGTGGCGACAAGGTCTACCACACCGCCTGCGTGGCCTGTCACCAGGCCGAGGGCCAGGGCCTGCCGCCGATGTTCCCGGCGCTCAAGGGCTCGCCAATCGCCACCGGGCCCAAGGAAGACCACCTGCACCGCGTCTACTTCGGCAAGCCCGGCACCGCCATGGCGGCGTTCGGCAAGCAGCTCTCGGAAGTGGATATCGCCGCCGTTGTCACCTACGAGCGCAACGCCTGGGGCAACAACAAAGGCGACATGGTCACGCCCAAAGACGTGTTGGCCCTGAAACAGGCGGAAAGCAAATGACTGACTTCAGAGCGTCCAACTCGACCGGCCCCGCCCACTCGCCTGCAGGAGAACGGCCATGAGCACAGTGATCGATGACCATGGTCACGCCGACCACGCCCACGGCCCCGCCAAAGGCCTGATGCGTTGGGTGTTGACCACCAACCACAAAGACATCGGCACGATGTACCTGTGGTTCGCCTTCATCATGTTTCTGCTCGGCGGCTCGTTCGCCATGGTGATCCGTGCGGAACTGTTCCAGCCCGGCCTGCAGATCGTCGAGCCGGCCTTCTTCAACCAGATGACCACCATGCACGGCCTTATCATGGTGTTCGGCGCGGTGATGCCGGCGTTTGTCGGCCTGGCCAACTGGATGATCCCGCTGATGATCGGCGCGCCGGACATGGCCCTGCCGCGCATGAACAACTTCAGCTTCTGGCTGCTGCCGGCGGCGTTCCTGTTGCTGGTCTCGACCCTGTTCACCCCTGGCGGCGGGCCGAATTTCGGCTGGACCTTCTACGCCCCGCTCTCCACCACCTATGCGCCGGAAAGCGTGACGTTCTTCATCTTCGCCATCCACCTGATGGGCATCAGCTCGATCATGGGCGCGATCAACGTGGTCGCCACCATCCTCAACCTGCGCGCGCCGGGCATGACCTTGATGAAAATGCCGCTGTTCGTGTGGACCTGGCTGATTACCGCGTTCCTGTTGATCGCGGTGATGCCGGTGCTGGCGGGCTGCGTGACCATGATGCTGATGGACATCCACTTCGGCACCAGCTTCTTCAGCGCGGCCGGTGGTGGTGACCCGGTGCTGTTCCAGCATGTGTTCTGGTTCTTCGGCCATCCTGAGGTGTACATCATGATCCTGCCGGCGTTTGGCGCCGTCAGCTCGATCATCCCGACCTTCTCGCGCAAGCCGTTGTTCGGCTACACCTCGATGGTGTACGCCACGGCGAGCATCGCGTTCCTGTCGTTCATCGTGTGGGCGCACCACATGTTCGTGGTCGGCATTCCGCTGGTGGGCGAGTTGTTCTTCATGTACGCGACCCTGCTGATCGCCGTGCCGACGGGGGTGAAGGTGTTCAACTGGGTCAGCACCATGTGGCAAGGCTCGCTGACCTTCGAGACGCCGATGCTGTTTGCCGTGGCGTTCGTGATCCTGTTCACCATCGGCGGTTTTTCCGGGCTGATGCTGGCGATTGCCCCAGCGGACTTCCAGTACCACGACACCTACTTTGTGGTGGCGCACTTCCATTACGTACTGGTGCCCGGCGCGATCTTCGGCATCTTCGCCTCGGCCTACTACTGGCTGCCGAAATGGACCGGCCACATGTACGACGAAACCCTGGGCAAGCTGCACTTCTGGCTGTCTTTCGTGGGCATGAACATGGCGTTCTTCCCGATGCACTTTGTGGGGTTGGCGGGTATGCCGCGGCGGGTGCCGGACTACAACCTGCAGTTCGCCGACTTCAATATGGTGTCGTCGATTGGCGCGTTCATGTTCGGCGCCACGCAGATCTTCTTCCTGTTTATCGTGATCAAGTGCATCCGTGGCGGCCCGCCGGCACCGGCCAAGCCGTGGGATGGCGCTGAAGGGTTGGAGTGGAGCGTGCCTTCGCCGGCGCCGTACCACACCTTCACGACGCCGCCGGAGGTCAAATGAACACGTTGTGGGATTGTGAACACCGTCAGTGTGGGAGCGGGCTTGCCCGCGAAGGCGGAGTGTCAGTCGCCACATGCAGTGCCTGGCACACCGCTATCGCGGGCAAGCCCGCTCCCACAGAAAATCAAAAGCTGGGGGGGTGTGATGGCTGAGTCCGTGCCCATCAGGCGCCTGGTCACCCGCCTGCTGATCCTGGTGCTGGCCATGTTCGCCTTCGGCTTCGCCCTGGTGCCGATCTACGACGTGATGTGCAAGGCATTCGGCATCAACGGCAAGACCGCCGGGCAGTACGAAGGCTCGCAGGTGGTGGACCCCTCACGCCAGGTGCGCGTGCAGTTCCTGTCCACCAATGCCATCGACATGGTCTGGGAGTTCCACGCCAAGGCCGATGAGGTGGTGGTCAACCCCGGTGCCGTGACCGAGATGCTGTTCGTGGCCTACAACCCTACCGACAAGGCCATGACCGCCCAGGCCGTGCCGAGTATTTCCCCGGCGGAAGCGGCGATGTACTTCCACAAGACCGAATGCTTTTGCTTTACCCAGCAAGTGTTGCAGCCGGGCCAGCGCATCGAGATGCCGGTGCGTTTTATCGTCGATCGCGACATGCCCAAGGATGTGAAGCATTTGACCCTGGCGTACACGCTGTTTGATATCACTGCGCGCCAACCGCCGCTGGCCGTCCACAGCGGCGGCTAGCTACTGTTTGCCCCCTCAATCAGGAGAGCGAATACATGTCGTCTCATGATACGTACTACGTACCAGCGCAAAGCAAATGGCCAATAATTGCCACGGTCGGCATGCTGGTCACGGTGTACGGCCTGGCCGTGTGGTTCAACGATCTCAAGGCCGCACGCCCGGAATCCCACGGCCCGTGGATCTTTTTCGTCGGCGGGTTGTTGCTGGCCTACATGTTGTTCGGCTGGTTCGGTGCGGTCATCAAGGAAAGCCGCGCCGGTTTGTACAGCCCGCAGATGGACCGCTCGTTTCGCTGGGGCATGACCTGGTTCATCTTTTCCGAGGTGATGTTCTTTATCGCATTCTTCGGTGCACTGTTTTATGTACGGCACCTGTCGGCGCCGTGGTTGGCGGGCGAAGGGTCAAAGGGTGTCGCGCACATGCTGTGGCCGAACTTCGAGTTTGCCTGGCCGCTGCTCAACAACCCTGACCCAAAACTGTACCCCGCGCCCGAAGGGACGATCAGCCCGTGGGGTCTGCCGCTGGTCAATACCATCCTGCTGGTGAGTTCCAGCGTGACCATCACCATCGCCCACCACGCATTGCGCAGAGGTCATCGCGGTGCGCTGAAGATCTGGCTGGCGATCACCGTGCTGCTGGGGTTGGCGTTCCTCGGGTTCCAGGCCGAGGAATACATCCACGCCTACAAAGAGCTGGGCCTGACCTTGGGCTCGGGCGTGTACGGCGCGACGTTCTTTATGCTCACCGGTTTCCACGGCGCCCACGTGACCATCGGCACGATCATTCTGTTTGTGATGCTGATGCGCATCCTCAAGGGGCACTTCAATGCCGAGCATCAGTTCGGCTTCGAAGCGGCGAGTTGGTATTGGCACTTTGTGGATGTGGTGTGGATCGGCCTGTTTTTCTTCGTCTATGTGCTGTGAGGCGCGTTACCACGGCGCGTGAGAAACCAGCTGGCCGCTGAAAAAGCCCCAGGCGATGAGCGCCACGGTTATCACGGCCAACACGACACGCACGGTCAAGGCAGTGACGAGGCGATTGGAGTTGCCCTCGTCCTTGACCAGAAAGAACAAGCCACTGAACAGGCTCACAACGGTCGCGATCAGCATCAGGGCAATAGCGGCTTTGAGCATGGTCGGGCTCCAATGGGATGGGCGGGCAATGAAAACAAGTATAGCCAGCGCCATAAAATGCTTTCGCCCCGGGATCGCGCCGACACTGGTGGTGCTGGTGCTGTTGCCCTTGATGGTGGGCCTGGGGTTTTGGCAGCTGTCTCGCGGCCATGAAAAGCAGCTGCTGGTGGACAGTTACGCCGAACGGCGCGCGGCCGAGCCGATCAGTAGCGCGCAACTCAACGACATGGCGGACCCGGCCTTTCGCCGCGTGCGCTTGCGCGGCCAATTCGATGCCGAACACAGCGTGTTGCTCGACAACCGCATGCGCGACGGCAAGGCCGGCGTAGAGCTGCTGCAACCCTTCCACGACCAGGCCAGCGGCCTCTGGCTGTTGCTCAACCGCGGCTGGCTGCCCTGGCCAGACCGACGCACCCCGCCCGCCTTCACCACCCCGGCAGCGCCGGTGAACCTCGACGCCTGGGTGTATGTGGCTCCCGGCGAAACCTTCCAGTTGCATGCCGACCCTGCGACCGCGCAATGGCCGCGCCTGCTGACCGCCCTGCACCCTGGGGCGCTGTGGAATGAATTGGGTCGCAACGGTTTCGTCTACGAGTTGCGGGCTGAAGCCGGTCCCGGTACCTACGAAACCAGCTGGCCGATCGTGGCCATGGGCCCGGAAAAACACTTGGCGTATGCCGTGCAATGGTTCGCCATGTCGCTGGCGCTGCTGGCGCTTTATCTCTACCTCGGCTGGCACAACAAAAAGGAGAAGTCCCATGGGAGCGGCCATGAATCCACTCAACATGTCTGAGGCGCCGGACCGGCGTAAAGGCCGCTGGCAGCTGATCCTGATCCTGCTGATGGTGATCGGGCCGATGGCGCTGGCCACGTTCATGTACAAATTGCAGTTCTGGGTGCCGGACAGCCGCAGTTACCACGGCGAGATGATCGGCAACGGCCAGACCCGCGCCGACATCGGCGTGCAGGCCGATGAGGAGCGCTGGCAGTTACTGGTCACCGCGCCCGCCGCTTGCACTGCCGACTGCCAGCAACTGGTGTACCTGGCGCGCCAGCTGCAAATCGGCCTGGGGCGTGATGCGTCCCGCGCCAGTCATGCCTTGGCCAGCGCGCAGCCGCTGAGCACTGAGTACGAGGCCAAGCTGAAGGTCGAATACCCGCAACTGCAACGCTACCCGCTGGACCTGCCGACGTTCCGCAAGGACGCCGCCGCGCCGGGCGATGCGCAGCTATGGATCGTCGATCCCCACGGCAACCTGGTGTTGCGCTACGACGCCACGGTCAAGGGCAAGGACTTGCTCAACGACCTGCGCCACCTGCTGAAACTGTCGAATATCGGATAAGGGCATCGTCATGGCCAAACCTGGATTTCGCCTCGCGTTGTTTGCCACCTTGCTGGCGCTGATCGTCGTGCTGCTCGGCGCCTATACCCGCCTCACCCACGCCGGCCTCGGTTGCCCGGACTGGCCGGGTTGCTACGGCTTTATCAGCGTGCCGCAAAGCGAAACCCAACTGGCCCACGCCGAATTGCACTTCCCCGACACGCCGGTGGAGGCGGACAAGGGCTGGAGCGAGATGATTCATCGCTACTTCGCCGGCACCTTGGGCCTGCTGATCGTGCTGCTGGCGGCGCGTTCGTGGAGCCATCGCCGCGACCCGGGCCAGCCGGTGAAGCTGCCGCTGTTCCTGTTGGCGGTGGTGTTCGCCCAGGCCGCGTTTGGCATGTGGACGGTGACGTTGAAGCTGTGGCCGCAGGTGGTGACCGGGCATCTGCTGGGCGGCTTTGCCACCTTGAGCCTGCTGTTTCTGCTGACGCTGCGCCTGTCCGGCGTGCTGCCTGCGCTGATCGTGCCCAAGCGCCTGCAATATTGGGCGACGGCCGGGCTGGTGCTGGTGATCGGGCAGATTGCGCTGGGCGGCTGGGTCAGCTCCAACTACGCGGCGGTGGCCTGCATCGATCTGCCGACCTGTCATGGCCAGTGGTGGCCGGCGGCGGACTTTGCCAATGGCTTTCACCTGACCCAGCACATCGGGCCCAACTATTTGGGCGGGCAACTGGACAGCGAGGCGCGCACGGCGATTCACCTGACCCATCGCCTGGGCGCGGTGGTGGTTTCGCTGGTGCTGCTGGGGCTGGCCTGGCAACTGCGCGCCGTGGGCATGACCCGTTTGGCTGGCCTTCTGCTGATCGCCCTGGGCGCGCAAATCTGCCTGGGCTTGAGCAATGTGTATTTCCACCTGCCGCTGCCGGTGGCGGTCGGGCATAACGCCGGCGGCGCGGCGTTGCTGCTGACGCTGGTGCTGGTCAACTATCACGCTCGTACCAGCCTGGTGCGGGTGCGCAATCAGCTGCCGTTCGGCTGGCGTTTTATCCCGCGCAAACATGTTTCGGGCCTCATCACCCTTAAAGGAGAGATGCCATGGCGACCTTGATCGGCGCGCGTCAACACCAGGCGATCTGGCGTGATTACCTGGAGCTGACCAAGCCGAAAGTGGTGGTGTTGATGCTCGTCACCTCGCTGGTGGGGATGTTCCTCGCCACCCGTGCCGGCGTGCCGTGGGCGGTGCTGGTGTTCGGCAACCTGGGGATTGCCCTGTGTGCCGGCGGTGCGGCGGCGGTCAACCATGTGGTGGACCGGCGCATCGATGCGGTGATGGCGCGCACCCACAAACGGCCGCTGGCCGAAGGGCGCGTGTCGCCCGTGGCGGCGCTGGTCTTTGCATTGTTACTGGCGGTTGCAGGGCTGGCCTTGCTGCTGGCGTTCACCAACCCGTTGGCGGCGTGGCTGACCTTGGCTTCGCTGCTGGGTTATGCGGTGATCTACACCGGCTTTCTCAAGCGGGCGACGCCACAGAATATCGTGATCGGAGGCCTGGCCGGTGCGGCGCCGCCGCTGCTGGGTTGGGTCGCCGTCACCGGCCATATCAGCGCCGAGCCTTTGCTGCTGGTGCTGATTATCTTCGCCTGGACCCCGCCGCATTTCTGGGCCCTGGCCATCCATCGCAAGGAGGAATACGCCAAGGCCGACATTCCGATGCTGCCGGTCACCCATGGCGAGCACTACACCAAGGTGCATATCCTGCTCTACACGTTCGCCCTGCTGGCGGTGAGCCTGATGCCCTATGTCATCCACATGAGCGGCCTGCTCTACCTTGTGTGTGCACTGGTATTGGGCGCGCGCTTTCTGCAATGGGCCCTGGTGTTGTACCGTGGCGCTCAGCCGCACGCGGCGATCAACACCTTCAAGTACTCTATCTGGTACCTGCTGCTGCTGTTTATCGCCCTGCTCGTCGACCATTACCTACTGTTGAGCCTATGACCCGTACTCAAAAAACCGTCTTTATCCTGGTGGCCATTGTCGCGTTAATCATGGGCCTGACCGTCAACAAAGTGCTCAGTGGCAAAGGCCAGGGCGACCCCACCGCGCTGATCGACGCCGGCATTATCCTGCTGCCGCAAAGCCGCCAGCTGCCGCCTGTGACCATGACCAATCAGGAAGGCCAGCCGGTGCTGGTCAATGAGTTGAAGGGCAAGTGGAGCCTGCTGTTCTTCGGCTACACCTTCTGCCCGGACATCTGCCCGACCACCCTCGCCCAACTGCGCCAGATCAAGAGTGAGCTGCCCAAGGAGGCGGTGGACAAGTTGCAGGTGATCCTGGTCAGCGTTGACCCGAACCGCGACACGCCGACCCAGCTCAAGCAGTACCTGGGCTACTTCGACCCGCAATTCGTTGGCCTGACCGGCGCGAACGTGGATGAGGTGCAGAAGGTTTCGAATGCCGTGAGTATCCCGTTCATTCCGGCCGATACCAGCAAGCCGAACTACACGGTGGACCACAGCGGCAACCTGGCGCTGATCGGGCCGGACGGGACCCAGCGCGGGTTTATCCGGGCGCCGTTGAATAATCAGAAGTTGATCGCGCAACTGCCTAGCCTGTTGCAGCGCAAGTAACTAGCAACGCAAAACAAATGTGGGAGCGGGCTTGCTCGCGAATGCGGTGTATCAGCTACGAATCTATCGACTGA
>NZ_JANLGL010000203.1:0-9777 GCF_024655625.1 Pseudomonas sp. 18.1.10 | reverse complement strand
AGTCGACAAATTCGTCACTGATCCACCGCATTCGCGAGCAAGCCCGCTCCCACATTTTTTTACCGTGCCCGCTTTAGGCCTGGTAGGTGACCCGGCCATCGACCAGGGTGTAGCGCACCGCCGCCGGCAGGCTATGACCCATGAACGGGCAGTTCTCACCCTTCGACAGCCAATGCTCGCCTGCCACGGTGGAGCTGGCCGGGTCAAACAGCACCACGTCCGCTGCCGCACCCACGGCCAGCTTGCCAGCCGGCAGGCGCAGCGCCTCGGCCGGGCCGGCACTGAGGCGTGCCAGCAGCGTCGGCAAGTCCAGCAGACCTTCTTCCACCAACGTCATCGCCAACGGCAACAACAGTTCAACACTGCTGATCCCCGGCTCTGTCGCACCAAACGGCGCCAGCTTGGCATCCCGCTCGTGGGGCTGGTGGTGGCTGGAAATCGCCGAGACCACACCGGACTTAACCGCCGCCCGCAAACCGTCACGGTCGGCACGGGTGCGCAGCGGTGGCTGCACGTGGTACAGGCTGGAGAAGTCGATCAGCGCCTCGTCCGTCAGAATCAGCTGATACAACGCCACATCCGCCGTCACCGGCAAGCCACGGGCCTGGGCCTGGGCGATCAGGGCCACACCGCGGGCGCTGGTCAGTTGGCTGAAGTGCGCGCGCACGCCGCTTTGTTCCACCAGCAGCAGGTCGCGGGCCAGGGCCACGGTCTCGGCGGTTTCCGGGATGCCCGGCAGGCCGAGGAAGCTGGCCACGGCGCCTTCATGGGCCAGGCCGCCTTCGGCCAGGTCGCGGTCCTGGGAGTGGAAGATCACCGTCAGGTCGAAGGTGGCCGCGTATTCCAGGGCGCGGCACAGGGTGCGGGTGCTGCGAAAGCTTTCCAGGCCGTTGCCGAAGGCGACACAACCGGCGTCGCGCAGGGCGATCAGTTCGGCGAGTTGTTCGCCTTCCAGGCCTTTGCTCAGGGCGCCGATGGGGAACACTTTGCAATTGCCGGCTTCACGGGCGCGGTCGAGGATCAGCTCGGTCACGGCCGAGGTGTCGAGGATCGGCTTGGTGTGCGGCGGGCAGCACAGGCTGGTCACGCCACCGGCCGCTGCGGCGCGGGTTTCGCTGATGATGCTGCCTTTGCGGCTGTAGCCCGGTTCGCGCAGGGCGACGTTCAGGTCCACCAGGCCAGGCGCGGCCACCAGACCTTTGGCGTCGATGGTTTCCACCGGGCTGAAACCGGCAGGTGCAGCGCCGATGGCGATGATCTTGCCGGCTTCCAGGTGCAGATCGGTAACTTGATCCAGGCCACTGGCTGGATCGATGACGCGGGCGCCGAGGATGCTGAGCTTCACTGGGCGTTCTCCTGCTCGAATTGACGTTGCGCGGTTTGCCCGCTCATGGCCATGGACAGCACGGCCATGCGGATGGCGATGCCGTAGGTGACCTGGTTCAGGATCACCGATTGCGGACCGTCGGCCACCGCCGACTCAATCTCCACGCCACGGTTGATCGGGCCCGGGTGCATGACGATGGCATCCGGCTTGGCGCCGGCCAGACGGGCGGTGGTCAGGCCGAACAGGCGGTAGAACTCGCCTTCGCTGGGCAGCAGGCCACCGGCCATGCGCTCGCGTTGCAGGCGCAGCATGATCACCACGTCCACATCCTTGAGGCCTTCGGCCATGTCGGTGTAGACCTTCACGCCGTATTGCTCGATACCCACCGGCAGCAGGGTTTTGGGGGCGATCACGCGGATGTCCGGGCAACCCAGGGTTTTCAGGGCGAGCATGTTCGAGCGCGCCACCCGCGAGTGCAGGATGTCGCCGACGATGGCCACCGAGAGGTTTTCAAAGCTGCCCTTGTGCCGACGGATGGTGAGCATGTCGAGCATGCCCTGGGTCGGGTGGGCGTGACGGCCATCGCCGCCGTTGATGATCGCGACCTGCGGGCACACGTGCTCGGCGATGAAGTGCGCAGCACCCGAGTCGCCGTGGCGTACGACGAACATGTCGGCGGCCATGGCTTCGAGGTTGCGCAGGGTGTCGAGCAGGGTTTCGCCCTTGCTCGCCGACGAGGTGGACACGTTCAGCGTGATCACGTCGGCCGACAGCCGTTGGGCCGCCAGTTCAAAGGTGGTGCGGGTGCGGGTGGAGTTCTCGAAGAACACATTGCAGATGGTCTTGCCGCGCAGCAGCGGGACCTTCTTCACCGCGCGGCCGCCGACTTCAAGGAACGAGTCGGCGGTGTCGAGGATTTCGGTGAGCAGTTCGCGGGGCAAACCGTCGAGGGACAAGAAGTGTTGCAACTGACCCTGAGCATTGAGCTGCAGCGGGCGCTTGGCATCTAGAGGCGTCATCGCGGGGACTCTTTACAAGGGGTTTAAAGGGCGAGGTCTTGCAGTTCGAGTTCGAGCGGCGTGGGACCGGACAATTTTACCCGCTGGTGGGGTGCCAGCGACAGCGTGGCGCCGACCACATCCGGGCTGATCGGCAATTCGCCTGCGTCCAGGTCCAGCAGGCACACCAGCGTCACGCTGGCTGGGCGGCCGTAGTCGAACAGTTCGTTCATGGCGGCACGGATGGTGCGCCCGCTCATCAGCACGTCGTCGATCAGCACCAGGTGCTGGCCTTCGATCTCGAACGGCAGGGCCGACGGGCGTACTTGCGGGTGCAGGCCGTTCTGGCTGAAATCGTCGCGGTAGAAGGAAACGTCCAGCGTACCGAGGGGCGAATCGCTGCCCAGCTCTTCCAGCAATGCCTGGGCGACCCACACGCCACCGGTGCGAATGCCGATAAAGCGCGGCTCGCTGATGGCGCGGTGTTGCAGATGGGCCCTGAGGCTTTTGGCCATCTGGCTGATCAGTTCGGCAGGGTTCGGCAAGCTCATGGTGGCTCCTTCAAGGCCTTTGCGCAGGCAAGGTCCGGGCTCAAACGTAAAAAGACGCGGCAAGCCGCGTCAGTCAGGATTCAAATAAAGCGGTGTTTTCATCCAGCCAACCCTGCAACAGCAAGGCGGCAGCGATGGCGTCGACGGGGTTGTCGCGGTAGCTGCCCTTTTGGCCGCCACGGTCGCGGCGTTCACCCTTGGCTTCAAAGGTGGTGAGGCGTTCGTCGTGGGTATAGAAGGGCAGGTTGTAGCGGCCATTGAGGCGGCGGGCGAATTTTTCGGCGCGCAGGCACATGTCGCTGGGGGTGCCGTCCATGTTCAGGGGCAGGCCGACCACCACGGCGTCGGGCTTCCACTCTTTAATGAGGGCTTCGACCTGGTTCCAGTCCGGTATGCCGTTCTGGGCTTTCAAGGTGCACAGCTCGCGGGCCTGGCCGGTGATGACCTGGCCGACCGCTACGCCGATCTGTTTGGTGCCGTAGTCAAAGCCGAGGATCAAACGCAAAGCCATCAGGCGTGCCCCGCCTGGCTGGTCAGCAGGTTGAGGTTGACACGCAGCTTGGCGGCGGCCGCCTCCAGGCGCAGTTCCACGGGGGTGTTGAACAGGATGTCGGCGTCAAACGGGCAGCTCAGCCAGGCGTTGCTGGCCAGTTCCGCTTCCAGTTGCCCGGCTTCCCAGCCGGCGTAGCCGAGGGTGATGACGCTTTGCTCGGGGCCGACGCCGTCGGCGATGGCGAACAGCACGTCCTGGGACGTGGACAGCGACACACCGTCAAGGTCGACCGTGGCCTGGAACTTCGGCCCGGTGGGGTGCAGCACAAAACCGCGATCGGTCTGCACCGGCCCGCCGATATAGATCGGCACGCTCTGGCAACGGGCCGGCGGGTCGATCTCGGGGCGCAGTTGCTCAAGGATATCCGCCAGGTTCAGGTCTTGCGGGCGGTTCACCACCAACCCCATGGCACCATTGGCCGTGTGCTCGACGATGTAGGTCAAGGTCTGCGCAAAGTTCGGGTCGGCCATGTGGGGCATGGCGATCAGGAATTGGTGCTTGAGGTAGGTCGGGCTGACGTTTTTCATGTCCGCTAGTGTGGCGTTGGAGGGGCGAACTGACAAGCCTGATCATCGGTGGGCACCCGCCTGTGGCGAGGGAGCTTGCTCCCGCTGGACTGCGCAGCAGGCCCATTTTTGGGGGCCGCTGCGCGACCCAGCGGGAGCAAGCTCCCTCGCCACGGGGTTAGTTGCTGGAGAGCCGGTCGCCCTTGGCGAACTTCCAGGTGCGGATGATTTCCAGGCGGTCGATGTCGTTCAAGTCGCCGGTAAACGGCGCAAACGGTGCGGCCAGGCGCACGATGCGTTGGGCTGCCTGGTCCAGCAGCGGTTGGCCGGAGGATTCCAGCACCTGCACTTCATATAACGAACCGTCGCGGTTGATCGACACCAACAAGCGCAAATTGCCATAAATCTGCTGGCGCCGGGCTTCGTCCGGGTAGTTGAGGTTGCCGATGCGCTCGACTTTCTTGCGCCACTCATCCTTATACCAGGCGCCCTTGTCGCGCATGGTCGACGCCGCGTTCAGCCGGTAGATACGCGGGCGCTTGGCATACAGCTGTTGTTCGTTGGCCAGTTCGGCTTCGAGGCTGGAGATCTGGTCGGACAGCTGCGAGCTGTCGAAGGTCGGCGCCGGCTTGGCGGGCTCGGTCTTGGCTTTTTCGGGCTGGGTCGCCGCTTTTTGCGGTTTGGGCGCGATGGTGGTCACGGCGGCCTTGGGCGCAGCCTGCCTCACCTCGGGCTTGGGCGTCGGCGGCGGGGTGACCTTATTGACCTTGTTGTCCTGGAACGGCGCCACTTCGGTGGTCTTGGGCACCGCTTTCTTGTCCAGGGTGCCGCTGCCCTGCTGGTTGTCCTGGGCGAGAAAGTCGGCCTTTTCGGGCGCCTTTTCGCTCTTGAACGTGGCGAGGGTGATTTCCAGGGTGCGGGTGATCTGCTTGGGCTCGACCAGGGTGAAGCCCACGCCGAGGATCAGGGCCAGGTGAATCAATGCGGCGAGGAACAGGGTAAATCCGAGCCGATCAGCCGGGCGCACGCCGCTGTGGGAGAGTTCGGGGGGCAGATCGGACGGGAGTGTCATGACAAAGGAACCAACATCGCGCGTTTCACAGGTGGCGCATGATAACGCAATGTTGGTTTGTGTCCGGCTGTTCTATGTCACTTGGCTTGTAGCTTGCGCTCGATGGCGGCCATCAGCATTTCGCCGATATTGGTGCCGAACGCGTTGTCGATCTCGCGGATGCAGGTGGGGCTGGTGACGTTGATTTCGGTCAGGTGCTCACCGATGACATCCAGGCCTACAAACAGCAGGCCCTTTTCCCGCAAAGTCGGGCCCACTTGCGACGCAATCCAGCGATCCTTGTCCGACAACGGCCGCGCTTCACCACGGCCACCGGCCGCCAGGTTGCCGCGGGTTTCGCCGGCTGCCGGGATGCGCGCCAGGCAATAGTCCACCGGCTCGCCGTCGATCATCAGGATGCGCTTGTCGCCGTCCTTGATCGCCGGTAGGTAGGCCTGGCCCATGATCTGCTGGGTGCCCAGGGCGGTCAGGGTTTCGAGGATCACCGACAGGTTCGGGTCGCCGGCGCGGTGACGGAAGATCGAAGTACCGCCCATGCCGTCCAGCGGCTTGAGGATCACATCACCGTGCTTGGCGGCAAATTCACGCAGCACGTCGGCGCGGCGGCTGACCACGGTCGGCGGCGTGCACTGTGGGAACAGGGTGGCGAACAGCTTTTCATTGCAGTCGCGCAGGCTCTGCGGCTTGTTGACGATCAGCACGCCGGCGCGTTCGGCCTGCTCCAGCAGGTAGGTGGAGTAGACGAACTCCATGTCGAACGGCGGGTCTTTGCGCATCAGGATCACGTCGAGGTCGCTCAGCGGGCTGTCGACTTCGTCCTGCAGTTCGAACCACTTCTCAGGGTTGGCGAACACCTGCAGCGGGCGCATGCGGGCGCGGGCCTCGCCGTCGCCCTGGTACAGGTCGCGCTGTTCCATATAGAACAGGGTCCAGCCACGGGCCTGGGCGGCCAGGAGCATGGCCAGCGAGCTGTCCTTTTTATAGGAAATGCTGGCGATAGGGTCCATGACAATGCCGACGCGAACGCTCATGGGGGATTTCCTCTAGCAAATTAGGGCGCATAAAAGTGGCGTCAGAGTGGCGCTGCGGCTGTTGTGGGTCAAGGAAAAACCACCTGGCCGGTTGCTCGATAGATTGCGCCCGGAGACTGTGCTAAAAAGACTGCCACGGCGCAGCAGCCCTTGAATTCCGAGGCTTGCGGCGCTCATCCTGTGCAACATCAGGCAGTACACACCGAAAACCGATTCGCTGTGGCGATGGTAGAGCAGATATGGAACAGCATTCCAACGCCTTGAGAGTGATGGTGATCGACGATTCAAAGACGATCCGCCGCACCGCCGAAACCCTGTTGAAGAACGCAGGGTGCGAAGTCATCACGGCCATCGACGGTTTCGATGCCCTGGCGCGGATTGTTGATCATCACCCGCACATTATCTTTGTCGACATCATGATGCCGCGCCTGGATGGCTATCAGACCTGCGCCCTGGTGAAGAACAACCCGGCGTTCAAGTCGATCCCGGTAATCATGCTGTCCTCCAAGGACGGCCTGTTCGACAAGGCCAAGGGGCGTATCGTCGGTGTCGATCAGTTTTTGACCAAGCCGTTCAGCAAGGAAGAACTGCTGGGTGCGATCAAGGCCTATGTGCCTGCCTTCGCCGCAGTAGAACAAGCACACTGACACCGCCCCACAAGGGCCGGCGTCTACCAAGTTAGTGGGGAAAACCATGGCACGTGTTCTGATCGTCGACGATTCGCCGACTGAAATGTACAAACTGACCGGCATGCTGGAAAAGCACGGCCACGAAGTTCTCAAAGCCGAAAACGGCGCGGACGGCGTGGCCCTGGCCCGCCAGGAAAAGCCCGACGCCGTGCTGATGGACATCGTGATGCCGGGCCTCAATGGTTTCCAGGCCACCCGTCAGCTGTCCAAGGAGCCGGAAACCAACGGCATCCCGATCATCATCATCACCACCAAGGATCAGGAAACCGACAAGATCTGGGGCGCGCGCCAGGGCGCCAAGGATTACCTGACCAAGCCGGTGGATGAAGAAACCCTGATCGCCACCCTGAACAAGGTATTGGCCGGCTGACGGCAGGCGATCATGACCGAGTCGCAAACCGCCTTCGAGCTGTTGCTGGACATCGACCGCCGCTGCCGCTTGCTGGCCGCCGACCTGCCGTCCCAGGAAACCCGCCAGCAGGGTTGGAGCGGGATCGGGTTTCGCGTGGGTGCGCATTGGTTTGTCGCGCCGATGGGCGAGGTGGCCGAAGTCCTGCATGAGCCGCGTTGCACTTTGATGCCCGGGGTCAAGGCCTGGGTCAAGGGTGTGGCTAACCTGCGTGGGCGTTTGCTGCCGGTGATGGACCTGGGTGGGTTCCTCGGCCAGGCGCTGTCCAAGGCGCGCAAGCAACGGCGTGTGCTGGTGGTGGAATACAACGACCTGTTTGTCGGGCTGTTGGTGGACGAGGTGGTGGGTATGCAGCATTTCGCACAAGACGCGCTGTTGGCGAACGCCAGCACCGACGCGCCGTTTATCCAGGGCCAGTTCGACGGCGATCAGCTGTGGCAGGTCTTCAGCCCCTTCGCTCTGGCCCAGGCCCCAGGCTTCATGGATGTCGCCGCATGACCACTGCTACCACGCCAAAACCCCAGGCCGGCTCGCGCAGCCGTTCACAGATCATCGTGCTGTTTATCGCGCTGATCGTGTTCATCATGCTGCTGTTCGCCAACTTCGCCTACCTCAACACCCAGTCCACCTACGACAAGCAGTACATCGGCCACGCCGGTGAGTTGCGCGTGTTGTCCCAACGCATCGCCAAGAACGCCACCGAAGCCGCTGCCGGCAAGGCCGCCGCGTTCAAACTGCTGGGCGAGGCGCGCAACGACTTCGCCCAGCGCTGGGGCTACCTGAAAAAAGGCGACCCGGAAACCGGCCTGCCCGCCGCACCCAGTGCGGTACGCGCCGAGATGCGCGCGGTGCAGACCGACTGGGAAGCGCTGCTGAAAAACACCGACGCCATCCTCGCCAGCGAACAGACCGTGCTGTCCCTGCACCAAGTGGCTGCGACCCTCGCCGAAACCGTGCCGCAATTGCAGATGGAGTCGGAAAAGGTCGTCGATATCCTCCTGCAACGCGGCGCCCCGGCCAGCCAGGTGGCGTTGGCCCAGCGCCAATCGCTGCTCGCCGAGCGCATCCTCGGTGCGGTCAACACCGTGCTGGCCGGCGACGAAACCGCCGTGCAGGCCGCCGACGCCTTTGGCCGCGACGCCAACCGCTTCGGCCAGGTGCTCAACGGCATGCTTCAGGGTAACGCCGGGCTGCGCATCACCCAGGTCGAAGACCGCGACGCCCGCGCGCGCCTGGCGGAGATTGCGGAGCTGTTCGAGTTTGTCTCCGGCTCCGTGGATGAAATCCTCGAGACCTCGCCGCAACTGTTCCAGGTGCGCGCCTCGGCGAGCAATATCTTCAACCTCTCGCAAACCCTGCTCGATGAAGCCTCGCACCTGGCCACCGGCTTTGAAAACCTCGCCAGCGGGCGCACTTTCGACACCATCGGTGGCTACGTCCTCGGTTTGCTGGCGCTGGCCTCGATCATCCTGATCGGCCTGGTGATGGTGCGTGAAACCAACCGCCAGTTGCACGAAACCGCCGAGAAGAACGAGCGCAACCAGAACGCGATCATGCGCCTGCTGGATGAAATCGAAGACCTCGCCGACGGCGACCTCACCGTGACCGCCTCGGTGACCGAAGACTTCACCGGCACCATCGCCGACTCGATCAACTATTCCGTGGACCAACTGCGCGACCTGGTGGCCACCATCAACCTCACCGCTGGCCAGGTTGCCGGCGCGGTGCAGGACACCCAGGCCACCGCCATGCACCTGGCCCAGGCCTCGGAGCATCAGGCCCAGCAGATTGCCGAAGCGTCCACCGCGATCAACCAGATGGCCCAGTCCATCGACCAGGTCTCGGCCAACGCCGCGGAATCCTCGGCGGTGGCGGAGCGCTCGGTGGAGATCGCCAACAAGGGCAACGAAGTGGTGCACAACACCATCCACGGCATGGACAACATTCGCGAGCAGATCCAGGACACCGCCAAGCGCATCAAGCGCCTGGGCGAGTCGTCCCAGGAGATTGGCGACATCGTCAGCCTGATCGACGACATCGCCGACCAGACCAACATCCTCGCCCTCAACGCCGCGATCCAGGCCAGCATGGCCGGGGATGCCGGGCGCGGTTTTGCCGTGGTTGCCGATGAAGTGCAACGCCTGGCCGAGCGTTCATCCGCGGCCACGCGGCAGATCGAAACCCTGGTGCGGGCGATCCAGGCCGACACCAACGAAGCGGTCATCTCCATGGAACAGACCACCACCGAAGTGGTGCGCGGCGCACGGCTGGCGCAAGACGCCGGCGTGGCCCTGGAAGAGATCGAAGGCGTGTCGAAAACCCTGGCGGCGCTGATCCAGAGCATCTCCAATGCGGCGCAGCAACAGACCTCGTCGGCGGGGCAGATTTCCCTGACCATGAACGTGATCCAGCAGATCACCAGCCAGACCTCGTCGGGTTCGACCGCCACTGCCGAAAGCATCGGCAACCTGGCGAAGATGGCCAGCCAGTTGCGCAGGTCGGTGTCGGGGTTCACCCTCCCGCCTGCCAAGCAGGCCGACCATTGAAATGCTATCCCATTGTGGAAGCAGGCTTATGTGGGAGCGGGCTTGCTCGCGAATGCGGTGTATCAGTCGCCGGATACATCAACTGACAGATTGCA
>NZ_JANLGL010000202.1:0-9799 GCF_024655625.1 Pseudomonas sp. 18.1.10 | reverse complement strand
CAGGCGGAGTGTCAGTCACCCAATCTGTTGCTGACCCACCGCATTCGCGAGCAAGCCCGCTCCCACATGTTTGATTAGCGGCGTTTGGTGAGGCCCATTTTCACGCGGCCTTCGGCTGGGGTCAGAACCCGCGCACCCAAACGGCTGAGGATCTCGCCAGCGCGCTCCACCAGTTGCCCATTGGTCGCCAGCACGCCCTTGTCCAACCACAGGTTGTCTTCCAAACCGACCCGCACGTTGCCGCCCAGCAGCACCGCCTGCGCCGCCATCGGCATTTGCATGCGGCCGATACCGAAGCCGGCCCACACGGCGTCGGCGGGCAGGTTGTCGACCATGGCTTTCATGGTGGTGGTGTCGGCCGGCGCGCCCCAGGGGATGCCCAGGCACAGTTGGAACAGCGGGTTGTCCAACAGGCCTTCCTTAATCATCTGCTTGGCAAACCACAGGTGGCCGGTGTCGAAGATTTCCAGCTCGGCTTTCACGCCCAGCTCCTGGATGCGTTTGGCGCCCGCCCGCAGTTGGGCCGGGGTAGACACGTAAATGGTGTCGCCATCGCCGAAGTTGAGGGTGCCGCAGTCCAGGGTGCAGATTTCCGGCAGCAGTTCTTCGACGTGGGCCAGGCGCGTCAGCGGGCCGACCAGGTCGGTGTTGGGGCCGAACTCCATCGGGTTTTCACCGGCGCCGATTTCCAGGTCGCCGCCCATGCCGGCGGTGAGGTTGACGATGATGTCGATGTCGGCCTCGCGGATGCGCTCCATCACTTCGCGGTACAGGGCGACGTCGCGGCTGAACTTGCCGGTCTCGGGGTCGCGCACGTGGCAATGCACCACCGTGGCGCCGGCCTTGGCGGCTTCTACCGCCGCGGCGGCGATTTGTTTGGGAGTGACCGGCACGTGGGGGCTGCGGCTGGTCGTGTCGCCAGCACCGGTGAGTGCGCAGGTGATGATGACGTCGTGGTTCATGGGGCGGTTCCTTACAGGCGTGGTGGTGCCGTTCGCAGCCGTATCTGGCTGCGAAACGGTGATTGAAGGTGAGTTACTTGCTGGTCAGTTGCAGGTTGGCCGCAGCCGGCTTGCCGTCGAAGGTGGTCACGCCTTCCAGCCAGCGCTGCTGGTCTTGCGGGTGATCCTTGAGCCACTGCTTGGCGGACTCGATGGCGTCCTTGTGGTCCAGCAACGGCTGCATCATCCGGCTCTCGTCGGCGGCGGTGAACGTCAGGTTGGTCAGCAGTTTGTGCACGTTGGGGCACTGCTCGGCGTAGGTCGGCGAGGTGACGCTCCACACGGTGGCCATGCCTTCGTTCGGGCCCAGGGCGTCGTCGCTGCCGCTGAGGTAGGTCATGGCGACGTTGACGTTCATCGGGTGCGGCGCCCAGCCGAAGAACACCACGGCTTCCTTGCGCCGCACCGCGCGGTCCACGGCGGCGAGCATGCCGGCCTCGCTGGACTCCACCAGCTGGAATTTGCCCAGGCCGAACTGGTTCTTGGCGATCATCGCCTTGATCTGGGTATTGGCGCCCGAGCCGGGCTCGATGCCGTAGATCTTGCCGCCCAGCTCCTTGTCGAACTTGGCGATGTCGGCGAAGGTTTTCAGGCCCTTGTCCGCCAGATACGTCGGCACGGCGAGGGTGGCGCGGGCGTCTTCCAGGCTCGGTTTGTCGAGGACCTTGACCTGCTTGGCGTCGACGAACGGCGTGATGGTCTGGGTCATCAGCGGGTTCCAGTAGCCAAGGAACAGGTCCAGGCGCTGGTCGCGGATACCGGCGAAGATGATTTGCTGGGAGGCGCTGGTCTGTTTGGTCTTGTAGCCGAGGCCGTCGAGCAACACTTGGGTCATGGCGCTGGTGGCGATCACGTCGGTCCAGTTCACCACGCCCATGCGCACGTTCTGGCAGGATGCCGCGTCGGCCGCCATGACGTTGGTACTGAAAATGGCGCTGGCGCTGAGTGCGAGCAACAGTCGGTTCATGGTGGGTCCCTCGGCAGGTCGTTATTGTGGGGGGCCGGTGTCTTTGTGCACCGTGACGCCACGTTACGCAGCTTGGCGGGCGGCAAAACGCACGGCGGCGACCGACTCTTGCACTGCAGCGACCTGTCCTCTTGAAACCCGCCGCGAACGGGAGTATCACAGGGCCACGCTGCCCGCCCGACGAGAGCGCCACCATGTCCCAGGATTTCTACTTTCTGCTGATGCCGGGCTTCTCCGCCATCGGCTTTATCTCCGCGCTGGAACCGCTGCGGGTGGCCAACCGCTTTCGTGGCGAGCTGTACCGCTGGCACGTGCTGAGCGCCGATGGCGGCGCGGTATTGGCGAGCAATGGCATGTCGGTCAACGCCGATGCGGCGCTGGAGCCGCTGAAAAAGGGCGCGACGTTATTGGTGGTCGCCGGCTTTGAACCGCTGAAGTTCGCCACGCCCGCACTGGAACACTGGCTGCGCCGCCTCGACCTCGACGGCGTGACCCTCGGCGCCATCGACACCGGCGCCTGCGTCCTCGCCGAAGCGGGCCTGCTCGACGGCTACCGCCTGACCCTGCACTGGGAAGCCATCGACGCCTTCAAGGAGTCCTATCCGCACCTCAGCGTGACCCAGGAACTGTTCGAGATCGACCGCCGCCGCATCACCTGCGCCGGCGGCACCGCGTCCATCGACTTGATGCTCGACCTGATCGCCCAGGCCCACGGCCCGGAGCTGGCGATCCAGGTCTCCGAACAATTCGTCCTCGGGCGCATCCGCCCGCGCAAAGACCACCAGCGCATGCAGATCGCCACGCGCTACGGCATCAACAACAAGAAGCTGGTGCAGGTGATCGGCGAGATGGAACAACACACCGAGCCGCCGCTAAGCACCCTGGTCCTGGCCGAATCGATCAAGGTGACGCGCCGCCAGTTGGAGCGCCTGTTTCGCCTGCACCTGAACGATACGCCGAGCAACTTCTACCTCGGCCTGCGCCTGGAAAAAGCCCGGCAGCTGTTGCGCCAGAGCGATATGAGTGTGCTGGAGGTGAGTATTGCGTGCGGGTTTGAGTCGCCGTCGTATTTCACCCGCAGTTATCGGGCGCGGTTTGCGAAGTGTCCGAGGGAGGATCGGCGACGGGAGGTGGTTTGACGAGTAATTATAGTCAATTATACTCGCGACTATAATTTATAGTCCTTCCAATAATTGGGTATAAAAACATGTCCAAAAACAACGGCTTCGTGTTCCGCCGTCCCACCCTGGCCAGCAGCATTGCCGACGGCTTGGTGGGGGCTGGTATTCAGGATTTCACGTCTGGCCTGTTTCTCGCGGCGCCACGTCGTACCGGTAAAAGTACCTTTTTGCGTGAAGATCTGATCCCGGAGTGCCAGCTCCGGGGATGGATGACGGTGTATGTCGATCTGTGGGCGGACAAAGAAAAAGACCCCGCAGAGCTGATTGCCAGCGCGATTGCCGCAGCGCTGGTTCCCTATGAAAAGGGCATTCGCAAGCTGGCGAAGAACATGGGAATCGAGAAGCTAAGCTTTCTGCGTACCCTGTCCTGGGACTTTACCAAACCACAATTACCGGTCGGCGCAACGCTGACCCAGGCGTTGGAACTGCTCCACAGCGCGGCAGAAAAAACCGTCGTGCTGGTGATAGATGAAGCGCAGCACGCACTTACCAGTGAGTCTGGTATCAACGCGATGTTTGCGCTGAAGGCTGCCCGGGACCAGCTCAACCAAGGCCGCGACGAGGAAGGCAACGGCTTGTATCTGGTGTTCACCGGCTCCAATCGCGACAAGCTGGCCCATTTGGTATTAGGCAAAAGCCAGCCATTCTTCGGTTCCAGCATCACACCGTTCCCGCTGCTGGGCAGAGAGTTTACTCAGGCGTACACGGTGTATATCAACGCACTGTTGGCCGAGACCAACCAGTTCAACGCGGCTGACATTGATGAAGTCTTTGAGCGGGTGGGCCGTCGCCCGGAGATGTTGCGCACCATCCTGGGTGAAGTGGCGCTTGAGTTGGGTGAGGCGAGTAACCTGGGTCAATTACTGCACAGTCGCGCGGAATCGCTGCGTGCTGGCGTGTGGACCGAATTCGAAAGTGCCTGGAATGCCCTGACCATCCCTCAGCGTGCGGTGCTGGAAGTGATGGTGGAGCGTTCGCAAAGCAATGAACCCTTTGCACCGTTTACCGACAGTACTGTCACGGCGGTGAGCAAGGCGCTGGAAGACATGGGCAGTGACGTGGTGCCGGGCACCCAGACTATTCAGGCCTGTATCGATGCCCTGCGCGACAAGGAACTGGTCTGGAAGTCGAGTCGGGGAGGCTATGCCCTGGAAGACAAGTCGTTCGGCGAGTGGCTGCTGCACAAGCGCCAGACATCCATCTAAAAGGCAACGCAGGACAAATGTGAGAGCTGGCTTGCCTGCGATGGCGGTGGGTCAGCACCACAAATGCCATTTGATACATCGCTATCGCAGGCAAGCCAGCTCCCACATGGATACTCGGTGTGGCTTATTTCTTCAGCAGGGCCGAGCAGGCGGCTTTGTAGGCTTCATGCTGGTATTTGTTCAGGCTCGCCGGCAGTTCAAAGTTGTGCTTCTTGTTCTGCGCATTGATGGTCTGTGGCGACAACAACGTCACCTCCACGGCGTCGAGCAACTGAAACACGCCCTCGATCTTGAACGTGGTCGGCCCACCGGCAAACTCACCTTTCTTGCTGCGCTTCTTGATCGCAATCCGCTCGATGCCATTGGCCTGCACAAACGCCTTCACCTGGGCGGCGAAGGCTTTGACGTTGGCCGCTTCATCGTCGTCTTCGAGGGCGATTTTCTTGGTGGCCAGGGCGACATGGGTCAGCGCCTGGTTGTCCAGGGAGGCGACGGCGATGATGGCTTCGCTGCCTTTGATTTCGATGCCGCAAATAATCATGTTCAAGCCTATGGGAATGGGAGGGTGTCAGTAATACCGGTCTTCTGCTTTGTGCTGATAGATCCGATGCACCGTCCAGAGGATCAGCGCAAAGCATAAAGCTATCAGGCTGGCGCTGGCGCTCATGATGTAGAAGTTGGGCGAACTGTAATTGAAGTTGGCCTTGATGTTATGCACCGTCGGGAACCATTTCGAATACACGACGGCGACCGGGTCACCCACTTCGTAGCCAGGGTCCTGGACGTGGAAGCTGTTGTTGACCATGCCGTCTTCACGCTGGCCTTCATGGCTGAACGTGTAATACACGTTGGTGCTTGAATTGCGCGGGCCGACGCTTTCCAGTTGGGTGATCTGCCCGAGCGTTTCTACAGGGGCCGCCTTAATCAACCCATGGGGCGCGCCCCGGCTGACGGACAGCGACAGCATCAGCGCCAGTATCAAGCTGAACAGAAACAGCAAGACAGCGCGCGTGAACAGGAAATCCCGTTCCGCTTCGCGTGCGTAGTACATGTGACGTCCTTTTCAGTGGATCAAGTTGCTCGACCGGGTTATTCCTGCCCGATCGACTCCAAAAACTCCGACCGCTCATCACTCATCCGCGCCAGGCAATCATTTACCGCAATCGCATACGCCTTGGTGCCGTTCACCGCCGGGAAGGTGTCCACGGCGCAATCGGCATCCCGCAGTTTTTCCCACTTCTGCTGGGCATCCTTCAGACGAGCGGTAATGTCCGCCAGCTTGGTCTTGTCGCTGCCGTAGGTCGCAGCCATGCGTTCCAGCAGGCCCTGGTAGTTATCCTTGAGCAGTTGTTCGGCGGTGGTTTTGTTGTAGGTGGCGCATTCCAGGGTTTGCTTGTCGTTTTCGATGCCATCGCAGGGCGTGCTGTCGGTGTCTTCGGCCGCGTGGGCGGTGGTTGCGATGAGTGCCAAAGCCAGGAAAATCGATTTCATTGCGCCGTCTCATATCAGGTGATGCGGGAATTCTGGCCCAAGAGTAGGACAAAGAACAGCCGCCCGTCAGAGCTGTCATAGCAGCCTTTGTCGTGGATTGACGCTTTCGGCAATTCCCCTGTCGTTTTTGCACCCGGCTCGGGTTGCCCCTGGGCATATGCTGGCCCCAAAGCGCCGGCAGACGATTCGGCGCATGAATCGCCAATAAGGGGACGCCTGATGAGCCCAGCCGAATTGCACGCCGACAGCATCGTTATCGACGGGCTGATTATTGCCAAGTGGAACCGCGACCTGTTCGAGGACATGCGCAAAGGTGGCCTCACCGCCGCCAACTGCACCGTGTCGGTGTGGGAAGGGTTCCAGGCCACCATCAATAACATCGTGGCCAGCCAGACCCTGATCCGTGAAAACAGCGACCTGGTGATCCCGGTGAAAACCACCGCCGACATCCGCCGCGCCAAGGAACTGGGCAAGACCGGCATCATCTTCGGCTTCCAGAATGCCCATGCCTTCGAAGACCAACTCGGCTACGTCGAGATCTTCAAGCAGCTCGGCGTGGGCGTGGTGCAGATGTGCTACAACACCCAGAACCTGGTGGGCACCGGTTGCTACGAGCGCGACGGCGGCTTGTCGGGTTTTGGTCGTGAGATCGTCGGCGAAATGAACCGCGTCGGCATCATGTGCGACCTGTCCCACGTCGGCTCCAAGACTTCCGAAGAAGTCATCCTCGAATCGAAAAAACCGGTGTGCTACTCCCACTGCCTGCCGTCCGGGCTCAAGGAGCACCCGCGCAACAAGTCCGATGAAGAGCTTAAGTTTATTGCGGACCACGGCGGTTTTGTCGGCGTGACCATGTTCGCGCCGTTCCTGGCCAAGGGCATCGATTCGACCATCGACGACTACGCCGAAGCCATCGAATACACCATGAACATCGTTGGCGAAGACGCCATCGGCATCGGCACCGACTTCACCCAGGGCCATGGCCAGGATTTCTTTGAAATGCTGACCCATGACAAGGGCTACGCCCGCCGCCTGACCAGCTTCGGCAAGATCATCAACCCACTGGGCATCCGCACCGTGGGCGAGTTCCCCAACCTCACCGAGACCCTGCTCAAGCGCGGCCACAGCGAACGCGTGGTGCGCAAGATCATGGGCGAGAACTGGGTCAACGTCCTCAAGGACGTCTGGGGCGAATAAGCCAGCGCATCACTGCGCAACACCACACTAAAAAATTTTCTGGAGTTAAGTTTCCATGGCCAAGATCGCCCCGCAATTACCTATCGAAGTCGACAGCGAGACCGGTGTCTGGACCTCCGACGCCCTGCCCATGCTGTACGTACCGCGCCACTTTTTCGTCAACAACCACATCGGTATCGAAGAAGTGTTGGGCGCCGATGCCTACGCCGAGATCCTCTACAAGGCCGGCTACAAGTCCGCCTGGCACTGGTGTGAAAAAGAAGCCGAGTGCCACGGCCTGGAAGGCGTCGCGGTGTTCGAGCACTACATGAAGCGCCTGTCGCAACGCGGCTGGGGCCTGTTCAAGATCCAGGACATCGACCTCGACAAAGGCACCTGCAGCGTCAAGCTGGAACACTCCGCTTTTGTCTACGTGTACGGCAAGGTCGGGCGCAAGGTGGACTACATGTTCACCGGCTGGTTTGCCGGTGCCATGGACCAGATTCTCCAGGCGCGTGGCAGCAACCTCCGCACCGTCGCAGAGCAAGTCTACGGAGGCTCCGAAGAGGGCCACGATGACGGCCTGTTCACCGTCAAGCCGTTGTAAGCCGAGGACCGTGCCATGGCTTTCGAAGCAATGTTTGCGCCGATCCAGATCGGCAAACTGACCATCCGCAACCGCGTGCTCAGTACCGCCCACGCCGAGGTGTATGCCACCGACGGCGGCATGACCACCGAGCGCTACATCCGTTATTACGAAGAGAAAGCCAAGGGCGGCATCGGCCTGGCGATCTGTGGCGGCTCGTCCGTCGTGGCCATCGACAGCCCGCAGGAATGGTGGAGTTCGGTCAACCTGTCCACCGACCGCATCATCCCGCACTTCCAGAACCTGGCCGACGCCATGCACAAGCATGGCGCCAAGATCATGATCCAGATTACCCACATGGGCCGGCGCTCGCGTTGGGACGGCTTCAACTGGCCGACGCTGATGTCGCCATCCGGCGTGCGTGAGCCGGTGCACCGTGCCACCTGCAAGACCATCGAGCCGGAAGAGATCTGGCGGGTGATCGGCAACTACGCCGCCGCCGCTGGCCGCGCGAAAGCCGGTGGCCTGGACGGCGTGGAACTGTCGGCGGTGCACCAGCACATGATCGACCAGTTCTGGAGCCCACGGGTCAACAAGCGCACCGACGAATGGGGCGGCAGCTTCGAAAACCGCATGCGTTTCGGCCTGGAAGTGCTGAAGGCCGTGCGCAAGGAAGTCGGCCCGGATTTCTGCGTGGGCATCCGCCTGTGCGGTGACGAGTTCCACCCGGACGGCTTGTCCCACGAGGACATGAAACAGATCGCCAAGTACTACGACGACACCGGCATGCTCGATTTCATCGGCGTCGTTGGCTCGGGTTGCGACACCCACAACACCCTGGCCAACGTTATCCCCAACATGAGTTATCCACCGGAGCCATTCCTGCACTTGGCCGCCGGGATCAAGGAAGTGGTCAAGGCCCCCGTGCTGCACGCGCAGAACATCAAGGACCCGAACCAGGCCACGCGTATTCTGGAAGGCGGCTACGTGGACATGGTCGGCATGACCCGTGCGCACATGGCCGACCCGCACCTGATCGCCAAGATCAAGATGGGCCAGATCGACCAGATCAAGCAGTGCGTCGGCGCCAACTACTGCATCGACCGCCAGTACCAGGGCCTGGATGTGCTGTGCATCCAGAACGCCGCGACGTCCCGTGAATACATGGGCGTGCCGCACATCATCGAGAAAACCACCGGGGTCAAACGCAAGGTCGTGGTGGTCGGCGCCGGCCCGGCCGGGATGGAAGCCGCACGCGTCGCCGCCGAGCGTGGCCATGACGTGACGCTGTTCGAGAAGAAAGAATTTATCGGTGGGCAAATCACCACTGCGTCCAAGGCGCCGCAGCGTGACCAGATTGCCGGGATCACCCGTTGGTTCCAGTTGGAACTGGCGCGGTTGAATGTCGACCTGCGCCTGGGCGTGGCCGCCGATGCGGCGACCATCCTCGACCTGCGCCCGGATGTGGTGGTGCTGGCGGTGGGCGGGCATCCGTTCATCGAGCAGAACGAACACTGGGGCGCGGCGGAAGGCCTGATCGTCAGCAGCTGGGACGTGCTCGACGGCAAGGTTGCGCCTGGCAAGAACGTGCTGGTGTACGACACCATCTGCGAATTCACCGGCATGTCGGTGGCGGATTTCCTTGCGGACAAAGGCAGCCAGGTGGAGATCGTCACCGACGACATCAAGCCCGGCGTGGCCATCGGCGGTACGTCGTTCCCGACCTACTACCGCAGCATGTACCCCAAGGAAGTGATCATGACCGGCGACATGATGCTGGAGAAGGTCTATCGCGAAGGCGACAAGCTGGTGGCCGTGCTGGAGAACGAATACACCGGCGCCAAAGAGGAGCGGGTAGTGGACCAGGTGGTCGTCGAAAACGGCGTGCGCCCGGACGAAGCGATCTACTACGCCCTCAAGGAAGGCTCGCGCAACAAGGGCCAGATGGACGTCGAGGCGCTGTTCGCGATCAAGCCGCAACCGTGCCTGAGTGAAGCGGGCGACGGCTACTTGCTGTTCCGCATCGGCGACTGCGTGGCGCAGCGCAACACCCACGCTGCGATCTATGACGCCCTGCGCCTTTGCAAGGATTTCTGACCCAGCCTTGAACCAATGTGTACTCGGTCAAAATGTGGGAGCGGGCTTGCTCGCGAAGGCGGTGAATCAGCCACCGGATGCGTCAGCTGACACAC
>NZ_JANLGL010000201.1:0-9841 GCF_024655625.1 Pseudomonas sp. 18.1.10 | reverse complement strand
CTGACACACTGCTTTCGCGAGCAAGCCCGCTCCCACACAAGCCCGCTCCCACAGGAAAAGCCTCAGTCAATCCCCACATGAGCACCCCCCACTTGAACCTGCGCCGATTGAAGTACTTCGTGAAACTGGTGGACATCGGCAGCATGACCCAAGCCGCCGACGTGCTGCATGTCGCCCAACCCGCCCTCAGCCAACAACTGGCCACCCTCGAAGCCGAGTTGCAGCAACAACTGCTGATCCGCACCAAGCGCGGCGTCACGCCGACCGAAGCCGGCAAGGTGCTGTACGGCCATGCGCAGATCATCCTGCGCCAGTGCGAACAGGCCCAGAGCGATATCAACGCCACCGGCCAGGCCTTGTCCGGGCAGGTCTCGGTAGGCCTCGCCCCCGGCACGGCGGCCTCGACCTTGTCACTGCCGCTATTGCGCACCGTGCGCGAACGCCACCCCGGCATCCTGCTGTACCTCAACGAAAACTTCGGCACCACCCTGAGCGAGCTGATTATGAACGGCCGCATGGACATGGCCGTGCTCTACGGCGGCCGCGAAGTGCACGGCTTGAGTTTCGTCTCGCTGCTGCGCGAGCCGCTGTACCTGGTCAGCGCCGATCCTGCGCTTGACGGTCTTGAGGTGATCCCCCTGGCCGAACTGGCCGACATGGACATGCTGCTGCCCCGGCCCTACAACGTGATGCGGCGCATGGTGGACGAAGCCTTCCTGCGCATCGGCCTCGGCGCACGGGTGGTGGCCGAGATCGAATCGTCCACCACGCTCACCGCCGCCGTGGCCGATCACTTCGGCTCGACCATCCTGCCGGAGTCGTCGGCGCGAGTGTTGGCGGCGAACCCGGCGGTGCATATGTGTCGCATCGTCGAGCCCGAAGTGGAGGCGCCGTTGGCGTTGTGTTTGTCCGGGCATTTGCCGTTGTCGGTGCCGGCCCAGGCGGTCAAGGCGATCCTGCTGGAGCTGGTGGCGCAGATGCGCGGCAGCGCGGCTTGAGGGGTCATAAGGGCGGCTTATCACCCCAAAGCCAAAGCGTCTTGGCCGCTTTTCGAGGGGCTCGGTAGATTGGCCCCATCCACTCAAGACACGTTCGACAGGCAGGGGCCAACTATGGATTCAGCACGTATCAAGGGGTTGATGGATTTGCTGGCCGAATCCGATCTGCTGGAACTGAGCCTTACCGAAGGCGACAGCACGTTGCGGCTGTTCAAGCAGGCAGGGCAGGCGGCGATCAGCGTCGCGCCCACGGTGGTTGCAGCACCGGTTGCGGCAACACCAACGGCGGCGATTGAGATCAAGGCCAGCCTCTACGGCGTGCTGCACCTGACGCCCGCCGTCGGTGAGCCAGCGTTTGTAGGCGTGGGGCAAGCCATCGAAGCCGGCCAGACCGTGGCGGTGATCGAGGCGATGAAGATGTTCCACCCGGTCAAGGCCAAGGTGGCCGGCACGCTGGCTGAGATCCTGGCCCAGGCCGGGGCGGAAGTTGCCGCCGGCCAGGCGCTGTTCCGCCTCGATTGACCCTTATCCGTTATGCAGGTGAATTCAATGTTCGACAAAGTGCTGATCGCCAACCGTGGCGAAATTGCCCTGCGCATTCAGCGTGCCTGCCGTGGCCTGGGCATCAAGACCGTGGCGGTGTACTCCGAAGCGGACCGTCACGCGCAGTACGTCCAAAACGCCGACGAAGCGCTGTGTATCGGCCCGGCCGCGCCAGCCCTGAGCTACCTCAACCAGACGGCGCTGCTGTTTGCGGCCAAGGTCACCGGCGCCCAGGCGATCCATCCCGGCTACGGCTTTCTTTCGGAAAACGCCGGTTTCGCTGAACGCATCGAGGCGGCGGGCCTGACCTTTATCGGCCCCAGCGCCGCGTGCATCCGTACCATGGGCGACAAGGTCGCCGCCAAGCGTGCCATGCGTGAAGCCGGCGTGCCCTGCGTACCGGGGCCGGATTCAACGATGCCCAGCGACGACGCGAGCATCCTCGCCATCGCCGCCGAGATCGGCTACCCGGTGATCGTCAAGGCCGCCGGTGGCGGTGGTGGGCGCGGCATGCGTGTGGTGCAGGAGCAAGCCGAATTGCTCGCCGCCATTGCCCTCACCCGTGAAGAAGCACGCCTGGCCTTTGGCAACCCGGAGCTGTATATCGAGAAATTCCTCGGCCACCCGCGCCATGTGGAAATCCAGGTGCTGTGCGACGCCCACGGCCATGCGATCTGGCTTGGCTGCCGCGACTGCTCGTTGCAGCGCCGCCACCAGAAGGTGCTGGAAGAAGCCCCGGCCCCGGGGATCGATCCCGCGCTGATCGCCAAGGTCGGCGAACGCTGCGCCGAGGCGTGCCGCCAGATCGGCTATCGCGGCGTCGGCACCTTTGAATTCTTGTACGAGGACGGCGAGTTCTTCTTCATCGAGATGAACACCCGCCTGCAAGTCGAACACCCGGTCACCGAGATGACCACCGGCATCGACATCGTCCAGCAGCAACTGCGCATGGCCCGTGGCGAAGTGCTGGGCCTGCGCCAGGAGGATGTGCAGCTCAACGGCCACTCCCTGGAATGCCGCATCAACGCCGAAGACCCAAGCACCTTCATGCCCACCCCCGGCCTGATCCAACGCTGGGAAGTGCCCGGTGGCTTTGGCGTGCGCGTGGATTCCCATGTCACCACCGGCTACCGCGTGCCGCCGTATTACGACTCGATGGTAGCCAAGGTCATCACCCATGGTGCCACCCGCGAAGAAGCGATGGCGCGGATGCGTCTGGCGCTGAGCGAAATGATCGTGGATGGCATCAGCACCAATATCCCGCTGCACCGCGAGATTCTTGAAGACCCGGCCTTTCAAGCGGGCGGTGTCGATATTCATCACCTGGAGCGCTGGTTGCAGCAAAGGAGCCCGACATGAGCACCGCACCGACCATCAGCCTGTTGGGCTCCAGCGCCCTGTTGTTTGAAGCACCGGGCGAGCTCGACCTGGCCCCGCAACAGCGCATCTGGAACCTGGCCCTGCAAGCCGGCGAGTGGCCGGAAATCCACGAAGCCGTGCCCGGCATGAACAACCTGATGCTGACCTTTCTCAAGCCGCCGCGTGAACTCAACGGACTGTGTGAACGCCTGTTGCAAGCCTGGGAACACTGCGAGCCGCTGCCCCTGGAAGGCCGCATCGTCGAATTGCCGGTGGTCTATGGCGGCGAATTCGGCCCGCATATGGCGGATGTGATCGCCCACACCGGGCTGGACATCGAGACCATCGCCAACCTGCATTGCGAACCGCTGTACCCGGTGTACGCCTTGGGCAGCCACCCCGGTTATTGCTACCTCGGTGGCATGGACCCGCGCCTGGCCACGCCACGTCGGCAAGTGCCGGTGCTGAATATCGGCGCCGGTTCAGTGTCCATCGGCGGTGTGCAGACCGGCGTGTCCGCATCGGCCGGCCCCAGCGGCTGGAACACCATCGGCCGCACCGAGATGGCGTTTTTCGACCCCGCCCAAACCCCGCCAGCCATCTTGCGGCCGGGTGATTTCCTGCGCTTGCGCATCGAGAGGATCATTCGATGATCGAGATTCTATCGGCCACCGCCCTGGCCACCGTGCAGGACTTCGGCCGCTTCGGCAGCCTTGGTCAAGGCGTCGGTACGTCGGGCGCCATGGACCATCTGGCCCTGGCGCTGGGCAACCTGTTGCTGGGCAATCCCGAAGACGCTGCGGCGATTGAAGTCCCGTTGTTCCCGTTCGAAGTGCGGCTGCTGCACGACTGCGCCTTTGCCGTGACTGGCGCCGCTTGCGATGCCACCTTGGACGGCCAACCGTTGCCGCCGAATTGGGTGTACCAGGGTCGCGAAGGACAAGTCTTGAACCTGGGTTACCCGACCTCCGGCAGCCGCGCCTACCTGTGCCTCGCTGGCGGTGTGGACGTGCCTTCGGTACTCGGCTCACGCAGTACCCAACTGCGCGGCGAGTTTGGTGGTTTGGACGGCCGGGCGTTGCAGCAGGGTGACCGACTCGCCGCCTTGCGCCCCGGTATCAACACGTTGCCGTTGGACTTCGGCGTGTTGGCGCCAAGCCTCGCGCTGCCGTTGCAGGTTGACGGCGTGCCCGCCATGCGTGTGTTGCCCGCCGCCGAATATGAGCGCTTCCAGGAAGGCTCCCGCGCCGCGTTCTGGGCCGGTGAGTGGAAGATCACCACCCAGAGCAATCGCTACGGCTACCGCATGGAAGGCGAACCGCTGCTGCCCATCGCACCGATGGAAATCCGCTCCCACGGCATCGTGCCCGGGGTGATCCAGGTGCCCCACGGCGGCCAGCCGATCATCCAGATGCGCGACGCCCAGCCCAGCGGTGGCTACCCCAAGTTTGGCAGCGTGATCGAGGCCGACCTGTGGCGCCTCGGCCAGGCGCCCATTGGCGGCAAGGTGCGCTTTATCCAGTGCAGCTACGAAGAAGCCGTCGAGGCCCTGGAAACCAATCGCCGTTACCTGCGCGAAGTCAGCCGCCTGGTGGACCTGCACCGAGAGGGAGTGAAAGCATGACAATCGAGGAGATTCGCCAACTGGCACTGTGGCTCAAGGAACACCACTTGGCCGGCGCCGAACTGAGTCGCCCGGGCGCGCACCTGACGCTCAAGCGCGGTGCGCCTGCGGCCAGCGTTGCGGCACCCGTTGCCGTGGCGACGGGTGCGGACAAGGTGCTGCGCACGAACGGCCTGGGGCGCTTGCTGCTGACCCATCCACAACTTAGCGAACCCTTCGTAGCCGTGGGCGATTCGCTCAGCGCCGGGCAAATGGTGGCGGTCCTGCAAGTCGGCGACCTGCTGCTGCCCCAGCGCAGCCGTGAGGCCGCACGGGTGATTGATGTGCGTGTGCCCTGCGGCACCACCGTCGGCTACGGCGAGGCGTTCCTGGGTCTGGAGCAACAAGCATGAAAATCGATTTGAACGCCGACCTCGGCGAAGGCTTCGGCCCGTGGCGCATGGGTGAGGATGAAGCACTGATGCGCCTGATTTCCTCGGCCAACGTCGCCTGCGGCTACCACGCCGGCGATCCGCTGATTATGGACAACACCGTGCGCCTGGCGAAGGCCGGTGGCATTGACCTCGGCGCCCACGTGGGCTTCCCGGACCTGATGGGCTTTGGTCGGCGCCAGATGAATATCGAGATCAAGGAGCTGGCCACCTATGTGATCTACCAGCTCGGCGCCCTGGCCGGATTGGCTGCGGTGAATGGCCATCGCATGACCCATATGAGCTTCCACGGCGCCCTCGGCAACATGGCCGCCGCCGATGCCGCGCTGGCCGAACCGCTGGTGCGCGCGGTGGCGGCGTTTGATCCGACGCTGATTATCAGCTCGTCCAGCAGCCGCGCCATCGAAGGCGCTGCCGAGAAATGCGGCCTGCGTGTGGCGACCACGTTTCTGGCCGACCGCGCCTATGACGACGATTGCCTGCTGGTGCCGCGCAAGGTCGAAGGCTCGGTAATCAAGGCGCCGGCAGCGGTATTGAAGCGCGTGCGTCAGTTGCTGGAGGAGGGCACCGTCACCGCCCTCAGCGGCAAGGTGCTGCGGGTGCCGGCCCATTCGATCCTGCTGCACGGCGACACCCCCGGCGCAGTCGAGTTGGCGCGCACCATTCGAGAGGAAATCGAGCAGCTGGGCGGGCACATTACGCCAATCTCCCAACTGCTGGCCGCGTCATAAGCAGGCCTTATCGCCACACAACCATTGCGTCTTGGCCCAGCGCCTGAAGGCTGGATAGAGTCGAACCATAACCCGCAGCACAAGGATTACCCCATGCCATTTTCCGACTACAAAACCGCGCTGGTCACCGGGGCGTCCTCGGGCATCGGCGCCGCCGTTGTCGAGCGCCTGTGCCAGGAAGGCGTGCAGGTGCATGCCCTGGCCCGCAGCGCCGACAAGTTGCAGGCGCTGGCGGCCAAGACCGGCTGCATTGCCCACGCCATCGACGTGACCGACATCGCCGGGTTGACCCGGCTGTTCGCCGAAAACACCTTCGACATCCTGGTCAACAACGCCGGTGTCGACAAACCGGGCTCCCTGCTCAAGGCCGACGCCGACGGCATCGACCTGCTGATCGACGTCAACCTGCGCGCCGTGCTGCACCTGGCACGCCTGGCCTTGCCGGGCATGGTCGAGCGCGATTGCGGGCACATCATCAACATCAGCTCGATTGCCGCGGCCTACAACTTTGCCGGCAACTCTACCTATCACGCGACGAAGGCGGCGGTGAGCATGCTCTCGCGCCAGCTGCGTATCGATGCGTTCGGCAAGCGCGTGCGGGTCACCGAGATCTGCCCGGGGCGTGTGGCCACGGACATCTTTGCCCACGTGCACGGCGACTCCGAAGAGACCTACAAGCGTTTCGTCGAAGGCTTTGAATTGCCCCAGGCCGAAGACATCGCCAACGCCATCGCCTTTGCGATTGCCGCGCCGATTGCCGTCAACGTCGGGCACATGGAAATCACCCCGACCTTGCAGGTGCCGGGCGGGCTCTCCACCGCGCGTCCGCAGGATTACCAGGGCTGAACACCAGCCCCCTAAAACAGAACGGATCGATCCGTCAGCGCTGCATCCCGCCACGGCCACGCCGGGTGATTTTGATTCCTGCCCTAGCCCAATGCCGATAGGGATTGACCATGAAGCAAGACTTCGATTTGGCCGCGATTCTGCAAGGCGAGTACGCCGAGCTGATCGTCAAGGGCATCGAAATGACCTTGCAGCTGGCGTTGTTCGCCTGGCTGCTGGCGATGATTCTGGCGCTGACGCTGGTCACGGTGCGCCTGACCGGCAACAAGCTGGCCGACCGCCTGGTGGCGGGGTACGTGTCCTACCACCGCAACGTGCCGACCCTGGTGCAACTGATGCTGTGGTACTTCGGCGTGCCGACCCTGCTCAGCGAAAATGCGCAACTGTGGCTGGCCAGCCACAACACCGAGTACCTGTTTTCGGTGATCGCCCTGGGCCTGTGCCAGGCCGCGTATTTCTGTGAAGACATGCGCAGCGGCCTGCGCGCGATTCCCGCCGGGCAGACCGAAGCATCGCGGGCCCTGGGCCTGGGTTACGTGCGTTCGATGCGCTACGTGATCCTGCCCCAGGGCGTGCGCAACTGCCTGCCGTCGCTGATAAACCACACCGTGCTGCTGTTCAAGAACACCAGCCTGGCGATGGCGATCGGCGTGATGGAACTGACCTACGCCAGCCGCGAAGTGGAGAACTACACGTTCCGCACCTTCGAGTCGTACCTGGTGGCCACGGTGTTCTACCTGGTGTTTTCACTGCTGCTGATGGGCGCCGGGGCATTGCTCGCCCGGCACTTCAGCAAAGCCCTGGCGAGGTAGATCGCGATGTTCGATATCGTTGAAATCCTGCAGAACAACTGGACGCTGTTCCTCATCGGCCAATACCCCCACGGTCCCTTGGGCGGCCTCGCCAGCACCTTGATCCTCGCCGCGCTGGCACTGTTGCTGGCGTTCCCGTTCGGCCTGTTGCTGGCGCTGGCGCGGGTGTCGCCGTGGAAGGGCTTGTACTGGGTGGCCACGGTGTGGGTCTACGTGCTGCGCGGTATTCCGCTGCTGATGGTGATCTTCTGGACCTACTTCCTGGTGCCGTTGCTGATCGGCCATAACATCACCGGCTTCATGACCATGCTCTGCACCCTGGTGATCTACCAGAGCGCGTACCTGTGCGAAATCATTCGCGGCGGCATCCAGGCGTTGCCGAGCGGGCAATACGAAGCGTCCCGCGCCCTGGGCCTGGGCTACGTGCGCACCACGGTCTGGGTGATCCTGCCCCAGGCGTTGTACAACGCGCTGCCCAGCCTGATAAGCCAGTTCATCTCGATCATCAAGGAAACCTCCCTGGGCTACGTTATCAACGTGCAGGAAGTGACCTTCGCCGCCAACCAGGTCAACAACCAGTTGCTGACCAAGCCGTTCCAGGTGTTTTTCATCCTGGCGATCATCTACTACCTGCTGTGTTTCGGCCTGACCCGCCTGGCGGGCTGGGTAGAGCAACGCATTGCGCGCAAGCGCCTCGGTGACGGCGGGCAGACCGTGCCCGGCAAGCCGTTGCTGGCCACCGATAATTGAAGAGGGCTGCGCTCATGCATCCAATGATCATGTTTTCGAAAATCAATAAATGGTACGGCGAGTACCAGGCGCTCACCGACATCACCGCCGAAGTGAACCCCGGTGAAGTGGTGGTGCTGTGCGGGCCGTCGGGCTCGGGCAAGTCCACGCTGATTCGCACGGTCAACCGCCTGGAAGACATCCAGAACGGCCAGATCCTGTTCGACGGCCAGGACGTGCACGGCACCGACGCGCAGATCAATCGCCTGCGCAGCCGCGTGGGGTTTGTGTTCCAGAGCTTCAACCTGTTCCCGCACCTGTCGGTGCTGGAAAACATCACCCTGGCGCCGAACAAGCTGCGCAACCTCAAGGGCGCGGCGGCCAAGCAAAAGGCCATGGAACTGCTCGACCGCGTGGGCCTGGCGCACAAGGCCGGGGCCTACCCGGCGCAGCTGTCCGGCGGCCAGCAACAACGGGTGGCGATTGCCCGCGCCCTGGCGATGGAACCGCCGGTGATGCTGTTCGACGAGCCCACCAGCGCCCTCGACCCGGAAATGGTCGGCGAAGTGCTGAGCGTGATGAAGGGCTTGGCCAAGGACGGCATGACCATGATGTGCGTGACCCACGAGATGAACTTCGCCCGCGAAGTGGCCGACACCATCTGGTTTATGGACGCGGGGCAGATTCTGGAAAAGAGCAGCCCCGACGCCTTCTTCACCCAGCCTTCGCACCCGCGAGCGCAACGCTTCATCGCCGACCTGCGGGCCCACTGAGCTGCGGCGGCGTGATTCCTTCTGCCATTTTGCTTGTCCAACTTTCTGGAGATTTCCCATGGGTATGAAGCATCTGTTTACTGCGCTGGCATTGGGTCCATTGGCTGTGGCCTGCGCCCAGGCTGACCAATTGAGCGACATCCTCGCCAAGCAATCTTTGAGCTGCGGCGTGTACGCCGACGTGCCGCCGTTCTCCGCGCCGGACCCAAAGACCCGCGAGCTGGTGGGCATGGACGTGGACCTGTGCAAGGCCCTGGCCAAGACCATGGGCGTGGCCCTGGAACTCAAGCCGCTGTCGGTTGAAGCGCGCATTCCGGAAGTGAAGATGGGCCGCGTCGATGTGATCTTCGCCAACCTGGCGTACACCAAGACCCGTGCCGAACAGATCCAGTTCAGCGACCCGTACTACATCGCCAAGGAAACCCTGGTGGTGCGCGCGGCCAACGCCGACCAGCCGAAAAGCTTCTTCAAGGACAAACGCATCAGCTCCACCAAGGGCTCCACCTCGGAGCAATCGATCCGCATCGCCGGCGCCACCCCGGTGACCTTCCAGGACACCGGCTCGGCGTACATGGCCCTGCAACAGAACAAGGTGGTGGGCTTGGTCACCAACACCATGACCGCGCTGAAACTGGTCAACCAGGCCAAGGCCGGAGGCGTGGAACTGGCGATTGCCAAGGAACCGATGGCCCTGGAACCGATTGGCGCGGGCATGCGTCGTGATGAGCCGGCGTTCCTGGCTAAGGTCAATGAGTCGTTGATGGCGATGGAAAAGGCTGGCGAGATCGATGCGATCTGGGATCGCTGGATCGGCCCGAATACCGAATACAAGATGGTGCGCGAGGACAAGGTGCAGAGCTTGAGTGCGCTGAAGTTCGACCCGCTGCCATAAAGCGCTTCCAATTTCCCCCTGATGTACAAAGCTCAAAAATGTGGGAGCGGGCTTGCTCGCGAATGCGGTGGATCAGCAGCAGATGTAGTGGCTGACACTCCGC
>NZ_JANLGL010000200.1:0-9845 GCF_024655625.1 Pseudomonas sp. 18.1.10 | reverse complement strand
GTCGCCACTGTGTTGAATGACACGCCGCCTTCGCGAGCAAGCCCGCTCCCACACAAGCAACCCGGCTACACCTCCTAATTTTTAGTCCGCTGCCAGCTCTGCTACGCGGCGGATTTCTTGCGTCACTGCATTGTCATCTTTCTGTCATACAGGATCGCTAGGGTGTGCGCATGAATGATCTGGCCAATTCCACCATGACGACGACTTCTCCTCCCAAGCGCATTGATTTCAATACGCCTGAGCTGCAACGCAAGCGCCGCATTCGCGCGCTCAAAGATCGCCTGACCCGCTGGTATGTATTGATCGGCGGCCTCGCCGTCCTCGGTGCGATCACGCTGATCTTCTTCTTCCTCGCCTACGTGGTTGCGCCGCTGTTCCAAGGCGCCTCGCTGACCAAGGAAGACGCACTGACCCCGGCCTGGATCCAGGACGCCGGCAAGCCGTTGATGATCTCGCTCGAAGAGCAGAACCAGGTCGCCATGCGCGTTTCCGACAAGGGCCAGGCGCTGTTCTTCAATGTGGACACCGGCGCCGAGCTCAAGCGTGTTGACCTGCCGTTGCCGGCCGGTAGCCAAGTCGTCTCCATCGGTGAAGACCAGCCCGGCAGCCCGCTGGTGATCCTGGGCTTGTCCAATGGCCAGTCCATGGTGTTCCGCCACACCTATAAGGTGTCCTACCCGGACGGCAAGAAAACCATTTCGCCTGCGATCGAATACCCCTACGGCGAAACACCGATCGTCCTTGATGACGCCGGTCGCCCGCTGGAGCACGTCGCGCTCAACGCTACGGATTCCACACTGGTGGTCGCCGGCTCCGCAGGTTCGCACCTGAACGTGCTGTCCCTGAGCCGCGAAGAAAACATGATGACCGGCGAAGTCACCAGCGAGCAGAAGCGTATCGAACTGCCGCAAATGACCGAGCCGGTGAAGGCGATCTTCATCGACCCGCGCCAGCAATGGTTGTACGTGATTAACGGCCGCGCCCTGGCCGATGTGTTCAACCTACGGGACAAGAGCCTCAACGGTCGATACAAATTGTTGGAAAGTGGCGATGCCGAAATCACCGCCAGCACCCAATTGGTGGGCGGTATCTCGCTGATCGTCGGTAACTCCAAGGGCGGCCTGGCCCAGTGGTTCATGGCCCGCGACCCGGATGGCGAGCAGCACCTCAAGCAGATCCGCACCTTCCAGATGGGCACCGCGCCGATCGTTGAAATCACCGCCGAAGAACGTCGCAAAGGCTTCACCGCCCTCGACGCCTCCGGCAAGTTCGGCGTGTTCCACAGCACCGCCCACCGCACCCTGCTGGTGGACCCGGTGGTCGATGGCCAAGGCGTATTCGGCCTGTCGCCACGGGCCAACCGCGTGATCGTGGAAGCCGGCGGCAAGCTGCAACCGCTGCTGCTCGACAACCCGCACCCGGAAGTCTCGTGGAGTGCGTTGTGGAGCAAGGTTTGGTACGAAAACTACGACGAGCCTAAATACGTCTGGCAATCGACCGCCGCCAACACCGACTTCGAACCCAAGATGAGCCTGGCGCCACTGACCTTCGGTACGCTGAAGGCGGCGTTCTACGCCATGCTGCTGGCCGCACCACTGGCCGTTGCCGCGGCCATCTACACCGCTTACTTCATGGCCCCGAGCCTGCGCCGCAAGGTCAAGCCGGTGATCGAGCTGATGGAAGCGATGCCGACGGTGATCCTCGGCTTCTTCGCCGGCCTGTTCCTGGCGCCGTATGTCGAAGGGCATCTGCCGGGGATTTTCAGCCTGTTGATGCTGTTGCCGATTGGCATCCTGGTGGCCGGGTTCATCTTCAGCCGCTTGCCTGAGTCGATCCGCCTGCGCGTTCCCGATGGCTGGGAAAGTGCGATCCTGATCCCGGTGATCCTGTTTGTGGGCTGGCTCTCGCTGTACATGAGCCCGTACCTGGAAACCTGGTTCTTCGGCGGCGACATGCGCATGTGGATCTCCCACGACCTGGGCATCACCTACGACCAGCGCAACGCCCTGGTAGTCGGCCTGGCCATGGGTTTTGCGGTGATCCCGAACATCTACTCCATCGCCGAAGACGCCGTGTTCAGCGTGCCGCGCGGCCTGACCCTGGGCTCGCTGGCCCTGGGCGCCACGCCGTGGCAGACCATGACCCGCGTGGTGATCCTGACCGCCAGCCCGGGCATTTTCTCGGCCCTGATGATCGGCATGGGCCGCGCCGTCGGCGAGACCATGATCGTGCTGATGGCCACCGGCAACACCCCGGTGATGGAGATGAACCTGTTCGAAGGCCTGCGCACCCTGGCGGCCAACGTCGCGGTGGAGATGCCTGAGTCGGAGGTGGGCGGTAGTCACTACCGTGTGCTGTTCCTCTCGGCGCTGGTGCTGCTGCTGTTCACCTTCATCATGAACACCCTCGCCGAGCTGATCCGTCAGCGTCTGCGCAAGAAATACTCGTCGCTTTAAGAAAGGTAGAAGTCTGTGAAACAGAACTCCCTGAATGGATGGTTCAAGAGCGGCGCCCCAGGCGTCTGGATCAGCGGTGGCGCGGTGTCCATCGCGGTCATCATGACCATTGGTTTGCTGGCTGTGATTGCCGTACGTGGCCTCGGCCACTTCTGGCCGGCCGACCTGATCCAGGCCAACTACAGCGTGCCGGGCCAGGCAAACCATATCGTCATCGGCGAAGTGGTGCAGAAAGAAGAAGTGCCCCGCGAGCGCCTGAAAAGTGCGGGCCTGCCCGTGCCGGACCAAGGCCCGGAATTCATGACCCGCGAGCTGATCAAGGTCGGCAACCGGGACTTGAACGGCAACGACTTCACCTGGATCGTCGGCGAGTGGTTGAAGGACCAGACCAAGCCGGTCGAGCTGATGGCCATCGAGCGTCGCGAGTGGGGTAACTTCTACGGCACCCTGGTCAACGTCAAGCAGGATGGCAAGGTCATCGCCGAAGGCGAGGCCGCGTGGCCGGAGCTGCAAGCCCGCGTCGACCGTGTGAACAAGCTGGCTGCCCAGCTCAAGAGCCTGGAAAAAACCGATATCGGCGCGATCAACGCCGGTCTCGAACGCATCCGCCTGCACGGTCGCAAGCTGGAACTGGAAGGCAAGCTCGACGCTGCCGCCCAGGCCGACATGGATGCCGACCGCGCCGAGCTGAATGCCCGTTACCAGGACATCGAAGCGCGCTTGTCCGACCTGCACACCCAGTTCAACCGTGACGCGCTGACCGCCCGTGACGGCAACGGCAAGGAAGTGGAGATCGGCATCGGCAAAGTGGTGCACGCCTACCAGCCGAACGCCATGGGCACCTTTACCAAGATCGGCTTCTACTTCAGCAAGGTCTGGGAATTCTTGAGCGATGACCCACGGGAAGCCAACACCGAAGGCGGGATCTTCCCGGCCATCTTCGGCACCGTGATGATGACCCTAATCATGGCGATGATCGTGACCCCGTTCGGCGTACTGGCGGCGGTGTACCTGCGCGAATACGCCAAGCAGAACACCCTGACGCGCATCATCCGTATCGCCGTGAACAACCTGGCGGGTGTACCGGCCATCGTCTACGGCGTGTTCGGCCTGGGCTTCTTCGTGTATGTACTGGGGGGTTCGGTGGACCGCCTGTTCTTCGCCGAAGCCCTGCCGGCGCCGACCTTCGGTACGCCGGGCCTGCTCTGGGCCTCGCTGACCCTGGCGCTGCTGGCGGTGCCGGTGGTGATCGTGGCCACCGAAGAAGGCTTGGCGCGCATCCCGCGCACCGTGCGTGAAGGCTCCCTGGCACTGGGCGCGACCAAGGCGGAAACGCTGTGGAAGATCGTACTGCCCATGGCCAGCCCGGCGATGATGACCGGCATGATCCTCGCCGTGGCCCGCGCCGCCGGTGAAGTGGCGCCGCTGATGCTGGTAGGTGTAGTAAAACTGGCGCCGTCGCTGCCGCTGGATGGCAACTACCCGTACTTGCACCTGGACCAGAAGATCATGCACCTGGGCTTCCATATTTATGACGTCGGCTTCCAGAGCCCCAACGTCGAAGCGGCACGGCCATTGGTGTACGCCACCGCCTTGCTGCTGGTGCTGGTGATCGCCACGCTCAACTTGTCGGCAGTGTGGATTCGTAACCACCTGCGTGAAAAATACAAAGCGTTGGACAGCTGATCTGAATTGAACGCGGACTAAATGTGGGAGCGGGCTTGCTCGCGAATGCGGTGTCTCAGTAACACATAGGTCGACTGACCGGACGCCTTCGCGAGCAAGCCCGCTCCCACACAACGAATTGGTAGCACAGGGAGCATCCCATGCAACATGAAACCCACACCCACGGCATCAACATGTCGGCCCTGGGTCGCGACAAGCAGAGCCTGAGCCTGGCCCAGGAAACCGTGGCCATCGAAGTGCCGGGCCTGAGCCTGTACTACGGTGAAAAGCAGGCGCTGTTCGACGTCAGCATGAACATCCCCAAGCAGCGCGTGACCGCCTTCATCGGCCCGTCGGGCTGCGGCAAGTCCACGCTGCTGCGTACCTTCAACCGCATGAACGACCTGGTGGACGGCTGCCGCGTGGATGGCGCCATCAACCTCTACGGCACCAACATCTACCGCAAGGGCGAAGACGTGGCCGAGCTGCGTCGTCGTGTGGGCATGGTGTTCCAGAAGCCCAACCCGTTCCCCAAGACCATCTACGAAAACGTGGTCTACGGCCTGCGCATCCAGGGCATCAACAAGAAACGCATCCTCGACGAAGCCGTTGAGTGGGCCTTGAAAGGCGCGGCGCTGTGGGACGAAGTGAAAGACCGTCTGCACGACTCGGCCCTCGGCCTGTCCGGCGGCCAGCAACAACGTCTGGTGATTGCGCGCACCATCGCCGTGGAACCGGAAGTGCTGCTGCTCGACGAACCGTGCTCGGCCCTCGACCCGATCTCCACGCTGAAAGTCGAAGAGCTGATCTACGAGCTCAAATCCAAGTTCACCATCGTCATCGTGACCCACAACATGCAACAGGCGGCGCGGGTTTCCGACTACACCGCGTTCATGTACATGGGCAAGCTGGTGGAATTCGGTGATACCGATACTCTGTTCACCAATCCGGCGAAGAAGCAGACCGAAGACTACATCACCGGTCGCTACGGCTAGTCAGCCGTGGTTCTCATTGCACTGATGCTGCGGTTCTCCGCACCTTACCGGACGCTCCAAGGACGCCAACATGATTAGCAAAGAAGGCCTTACCCACCACATCTCCGCGCAGTTCAACGCCGAGCTTGAGGAAGTGCGCAGCCACCTCCTGGCGATGGGCGGTCTGGTGGAGAAGCAAGTCAACGACGCCGTGACCGCGCTGATCGAGGCCGACTCGGGCCTGGCCCAGCAAGTGCGTGAGATCGATGACCAGATCAACCAGATGGAACGCAATATCGACGAAGAATGCCTGCGCATTCTGGCCCGTCGCCAACCGGCGGCGTCCGACCTGCGTTTGATTATCAGCATCTCCAAGTCGGTGATCGACCTGGAGCGCATCGGTGACGAAGCCACCAAGATCGCCCGCCGTGCCATCCAGCTGTGCGAAGAAGGCGAAGCCCCGCGCGGCTACGTGGAAGTGCGCCACATCGGCGACCAGGTGCGCAACATGGTGCGCGACGCGCTGGACGCCTTTGCCCGTTTCGACGCCGAGCTGGCGTTGTCGGTGGCCCAGTACGACAAGATCATCGACCGCGAATATAAGACCGCGCTGCGTGAGCTGGCTACCTACATGATGGAAGACCCGCGCTCTATCTCGCGGGTGTTGAGCATCATCTGGGTGCTGCGTTCGCTGGAACGCATCGGCGACCACGCGCGCAATATCTCGGAGCTGGTGATCTACCTGGTGCGTGGCACCGACGTGCGGCACATGGGCCTCAAGCGCATGAAGGCTGAAGTTGAAGGCTCGGTCGATCAAATCCCTAATGTTCCGGGCGAAGCTGACGATAAGTAAGATTGCCCGAGAAATAAACGCCCGGCCTTTGGCCGGGCGTTTTCGTTTGTGGCCGCCGAATATTTTGCGCAGCGGAAGCAATAAAGTCCGACTGTGACTACCGAGTTTTGGCAAAATGCCACCAGTCAGGCGTCTTGCGTGCCGAAGTTTTTATAGGATGAAGGGTCGATGAGTAAAGTCAGTGTATTGGTGGTGGATGACGCCTCGTTTATCCGCGATCTGGTGAAGAAGTGCCTGCGTAACTACTTCCCCGGGATCAAGCTTGAAGACGCGGTGAACGGCAAAAAGGCCCAGGCCATCCTGATGCGCGAGACCTTCGACCTGGTGCTGTGCGACTGGGAAATGCCCGAGATGTCCGGCCTGGAACTGCTGACCTGGTGCCGTGAACAACCGCACCTCAAGGCCATGCCGTTTGTGATGGTGACCAGCCGTGGCGACAAGGAAAACGTGGTCCAGGCGATCCAGGCCGGGGTTTCCGGTTACGTCAGCAAGCCGTTCACCAACGAGCAACTGCTGAACAAGGTCAAGCAGGCCCTGCACAAGATCGGCCGCCTCGACGCCCTGGTCGCCAGTGCGCCGACCAAGATGAACTCGGCTTTTGGCAACGACTCCCTGAGCGCCCTGACCGGCGGCAAGGCCGAGACCGTACGTGCCGCCCCGGTTGCCGCCGCAGCCCCTGCGCCCAGCAAAGGCCTGCTCAACAGCCCACCGGTACAAGCCCCCGCCGCCGCGCCAGCGGGCGGCCGTGGCCAGGGTCAACTGCGCCTGTCCAGCGGCACCCAGCAATGCGTGATAAAGGGCTTGAGCATCAAGGAAGCGCTGCTGGTGGTGCGTCGCGGTGAAGTCCTGCCCCAGGTACTGGAAAGCGCCGTGCTCGACCTGGAACAAGGCGACAACGCCGAAGTCGCACGCCTCAACGGCTACCTGCACGCCGTCGTCGCCCACGAGCCCAAGCCCGACAGCGACTGGCTGCAACTGACCTTCCGGTTTATCGACCAGGACGCGCAGAAGCTCGACTACATCTCTCGCCTGATCGCCCGTGGTACTGCGCAGAAGCATTTTGTGCCGGGTGCGTAACCTTTAGCTTTAGCGCAGCACTTGTGGCGAGGGAGCTTGCTCCCGTTGGGCTGCGCAGCAGCCCCTTACATTGCAACAGCGTTCCTCCTGAAGGCTTACGGTATTTTTCTTAGGGCCGCTTCGCGCCCCAACGGGAGCAAGCTCCCTCGCCACGGGTATAGGTTGCCCGATTCGGCCGCTGGTCCAATTTTCTTGCGGTATATCTGTTTCGATATAGAGTTGTTCCCCAGCGCTACTATGGTTGGAGATTCCGCATGAAAGCCCCGCTCTCCCGTTTCACCTGCGTATGGGATGCCTTGGAAGATACGCCCCAGCAGGCCGCCAATATGCGGCTGCGTTCAAAATTGCTCTTGGAGCTGTGCCAGACCATTCGTAGCTGGGAGCTTTCTCAAAAAGATGCGGCACACAGATTGGGCATCAGCCAGCCCCGTCTTAACGACGTCCTCACCGGCAAGATCGACAAGCTCTCTCTGGATGCCTTGGTCAATCTGTCGGCAGCAGCCCAGATGAAGGTGGATATTTGTTTCACCGGGCTCCCTGCCTGAGGTTCACTCAGCTTTGTCATGATCCCTTGCTAGCCTGCCGTTTCACCCCGGCAGGTTCACACCATGCTCATGCGCCTCTTACTGTGCTGCGGGCTGGCCACGGTTGCCATGTCGGCCCAGGCCATGACCGTCTACAAATCCATCGATGCCAACGGCAACGTGTTCTACAGCGACCGGCACACCCCCGGCGCGCAGGCGTTCGTGATCCAGGAGCGCAAGCCCGCGCGGCCGCTGCTCGACAGGCCGGCGCCGGTTTATCCACAACAAGCCTACCGCTACCCGCTGCCCTGGCGCGGTGGTCCGTTTCGCCTGAGCCAAGGGCCCAACGGCAGTTTCAGCCACACCGACAGCAAAAGCCGCTACGCCATGGACATCGCCATGCCCGAGGGCACGCCGATCATTGCGGCGCGCAGCGGTGTGGTAGTGAAAACCGAGAACGCGCAGGCTGGGCGCGGCAGTGATGCATCGGGGAATTTTGTGCGGGTGCGCCATGATGACGGCAGCGAGGGCGTGTACCTGCACCTCAAGCAAGGGTCGGTCAGCGTGCGCGTAGGGCAGCGTGTGGCGGTGGGCAGCCCGCTGGCGCTGTCGGGCAATACCGGCAACAGCAGCGGGCCACACTTGCATTTCGTGGTGCAGCGCGCCACCGAGGCGGGGCTGGTGTCGATCCCGTATGAGTTCAACCAGCCGGTGGGCGCCTTGCCCAACTTTGCGTTGGGCAATTGAAGGTCAGTCCAGCAGCAGGACCTTGGCCAAGACGATCTTCGGCCCTTTCATCTTCTTGATGATGATCCGCAAGCCTTCAACTTCCAGCACTTCCTCTTCTTCCGGCACCCGCTTGAGGGTGTCGTAGATCAGGCCGGCCAGGGTTTCCGCTTCGATGTGGTCCAGGTCCACGCCCAGCAGGCGTTCCACCTTGAACAGCGGCGTGTCGCCACGCACCAGCAGCTTGCCCGGCTGATAGGCGAGGATGCCGCGTTCGGCCTTGCGGTGTTCGTCCTGGATGTCGCCCACCAGCACTTCCAGCACGTCTTCCATGGTCAGGTAGCCGATGATCTTGCCGTCGGCTTCTTCCACCAGGGCGAAGTGCGCGCCGCCTTTGCGGAACTGCTCCAGCAGCTGCGACAACGGCATGTGCCGCGACACGCGCTCCAGCGGGCGGGTCAGTTCGGCCAGGTTGAACGACTCGGGGATGTGGTCCAGGGCTGCCAGTTCCAGCAGCAGGTCCTTGATGTGCAATAGGCCGACGAACTCGTTGCGCACCGCGTCATACACCGGGTAGCGGCTGAATTTGTGGCGGCGGAACAGCGCGAGGATTTCCTTGAGCGGGGCGTTGAAGTCCAGGGTCACAAGGTCTTCGCGGGAGTTGGCCCAGTCGACCACTTCCAGCTCGCCCATTTCCACGGCCGAGGCCAGTACGCGCATGCCTTGGTCGCTCGGGTCCTGGCCACGGCTGGAGTGCAGGATCAGCTTGAGCTCTTCGCGGCTGTAATGGTGCTCATGGTGCGGGCCAGGCTCGCCTTGGCCCGCGATCCGCAGGATGGCATTGGCGCTGGCGTTGAGCAGGTAGATCGCCGGGTACATGGCCCAGTAGAACAGATACAGCGGCACCGCCGTCCACAGCGACAGCAGCTCGGGCTTGCGGATGGCCCAGGACTTGGGCGCCAGCTCACCGACCACGATGTGCAGGTAGGAAATCACGAAGAACGCGGCAAAGAACGACACGCCCTTGATCACTTCCGGCGACTCGACGCCCACGGCGCCCAGCAACGGTTCGAGAATGTGCGCAAACGCCGGCTCACCGACCCAGCCCAGGCCCAGGGAGGCGAGGGTGATACCCAGCTGGCAGGCCGACAGGTAGGCGTCGAGCTGGCTGTGTACGGTGCGCAGGATCTGCCCGCGCCAGCCGTTGGTGTGGGCGATGGCCTCGACCCGCGTGGAGCGCAGTTTGACCATGGCAAACTCCGCCGCAACGAAGAAACCGTTGAGCAGTACCAGGACCAGTGCAAAAAGAATCATGCCGAAGTCGGCGAAGAGTGTGGCGAGGGTAATACCAGGGGAAGGGTCCATGATGGGGTTTTGCAGGTTCCGTGTGTTCAATTAAGGGGTGGCAGGTGAGCCGCAAAAGCGGGCGCAGGTCGGCCAATGTAGCGGCTGATGGGGCGCTTGCCTAGTCCGATACGTCGCAAATCCACTGTGGGAGCGGGCTTGTGTGGGAGCGGGCTTGCTCGCGAAGGCGGTTTGTCAGAAAAGGATGTGCTGACTGATACACCGC
>NZ_JANLGL010000001.1:63008-93020 GCF_024655625.1 Pseudomonas sp. 18.1.10 | reverse complement strand
GCGGTGGTTCAGTTAAAACTTCTTTGCCTGACACACCGCATTCGCGAGCAAGCCCGCTCCCACATTTGAATCTGCTTACAGCCGTTTAACTGCGCTCATCCAACCCACGCGCCGCCAGCGCACCCAACACCCCGCCCACCATCGGCGCCAGCCAGAACAGCCACAGCTGGGCAATGTACTCACCGCCCGCAAACAACGCCGGCCCGGTACTGCGCGCCGGGTTCACCGAGGTGTTGGTCACCGGGATCAGGACCAGGTGAATCAAAGTCAGCGCCAGGCCGATGGCAATCGGTGCAAACCCGGCCACCGCGCCCGGGGCGGTCACGCGCATGATGATAAAGACAAAGAAGAACGTGGCGATCAGTTCGGCCAGTAAGGCGGCCTTCATGTCGAAGTAGCCTGGGCTCAAGGCGTCATAGCCGTTGGCGGCAAACCCATCCACGGCAAAATCGTCCTGGCCATTGGCGATTAGGTACAGCGCCGCCGCCGCGCCAATCGCCCCACACACCTGCACCGCGATGTACGGCAGCACGTCAACCCCGGCCACCCGTCGCCCGGCCCACAGGCCGACGGTCACCGCCGGGTTGAAGTGCCCGCCCGAGATGCCACCCACCGCATAGGCCATGGTCAACACCGTGAGGCCGAACGCCAGGGACACGCCGACAAAACCAATGCCCAACTCGGGGAATGCCGCCGCCAGGATGGCGCTGCCACAGCCGCCGAAGGTCAGCCAGAAAGTACCCAGAAACTCCGCGGTCAAACGCTTTTGCACAATCGACTCCATTGCTGTTCAAGTGCCGTCACCACAGGCCGTGGGCGGTCCTGGGTGACGGTAGCAATGGGCATCGAGGCGCCCTGTAAGACTTGTCTGGTTTTAGCTCGGTGACACACCCGTCCCAAACTTGCGAATCGCCAGGCAATAGCCGATCAACGCCAACGCCGCCAGCACGCCGCCGGCCACGCCGATCCAGGCGAAGCCGAACTGGCTGCCGACCCAGCTGCCCATCAGCGCACCGCCACCGATGCCGATGTTGTAGATGCCGGAAAACATCGCCATGGCCACGTCGGTCGCGTCCGGCGCCAGCACCAGCACCTTGGACTGCATCGCCAGGCCAAAGCCCATGATTGCCATGCCCCAGAAAATACTCAGGCCCACCAGGTACGACTCGGCCCCGCTCAATGGCAGCATCAGCGCCAGGCACGCGGCCAGGATAAACACCGCGCCGACCACGAACAGGTGGGGGTTGAAGCGGTGCACCAGGCTGAACAGCAGCGAACCGATAATGCCCGCGCCGCCAAACACCAGGAGGATCAGGGTCACGGCGCTGCCGCTCATGCCGGCCACGCCTTCGACGAAGGGTTCGATGTAGCTGTAGGCGGTGAACTGCGCGGTCACGGTGAGCGCGGTGAGCACGTACAGCGCCACCAGCGCCGGGCGTTTGAACAGCAGCGGCAGGCTGCGCAACGAACCGGAGTTCTGGCTCGGCAGCAGTGGCAAGGTGCGCGCCAGCCAGAACACCAGCGCGGCGGCGAAGGCGCCGATCACCAGGAACGTGGTGCGCCAGCCCATGGCCTCGCCGAGCAGGCGGCCCAGGGGAATGCCCAACACCATCGCCAGGGACGTACCGGTGGCCAACAGGCCGAGGGCCTGCACCTGTTTGCCGGCCGGCGCGAGGCGCACGGCCAGCGACGCGGTGATCGACCAGAACAACGCATGGGACAAGGCAATGCCGATGCGACTGACCATCAGCAGGCCAAAACTGGTGGCCACGCTGGAAAGGACATGGCTGGCGATAAACATACAGAACAGTACGATCAGCAACTTGCGCCGCTCGACGTTGCGGGTCAGCAGCATCACCGGCAGCGAGGTCAGGGACACGATCCAGGCGTAGATCGTGAGCATCAGGCCGACGCTCGACACCGGCATGTCAAAGCTGGCGCCAATGGCGCTGAGCAGCCCGACGGGAACGAATTCGGTGGTATTGAAGACAAAGGCGGCCAACGCGAGGGCGATGACCGGCTGCCAATTGGCTTGGGGAGTTGCGGCTGAAATGCTCATTGAAGGGCGCGGTACTCGGACGATGATCAAACGGCTACCCAGGACAAGCGCCGCCGTCGAACATTCTATAGGTTTCTCGCCCGTCTGTTGGCGCTGATCCAGATCAAAAAGCCATCAGTTTCCTCACGGCGCGGTCAGGGTGACCACGTAAAGCCCCGACTGAATCGGCTTTCCAAGGCTATCCACCAGCACATACCGCTGGTCGTAATAGCGTCCGTTGGCGTTGTCGCTCACCAACTTGACGTCGGCCTTCGCAGTACCCAGCGCCTGGACGCTACGCACCGGTTGCACATCCAACCGATGGCCGCGAACGGCCTGCGGGCACCCCTTGAGCTCCATGACCGCGCCACCCGGCGCGCTGCTGGTACAACCCGGCTCGACAATGCTGCCGTGAAACTGAATGACACCGCCCGATGCCGCCAGGCAACTGCCCGCCCAAACCGCAAGAATGCCGGTAACCCGTGATAACCGTTTGACGTGCATGACGACGCTCCTTCTTGGGTAGTTAAGAAGGTAGTCGTCCGCGCAGTTGCAGACTTTAGGACAATCGTCTCAAAAAGCCCGGCCTAGTGAGGCAGCGCGTAGATCACCGCTTGCCCCACCTGCGGGCTGTGCAGGCAAAACGTCGACAAGTCGAAACGCTCGTGCGCACCCAGGCTGGCATTGACGAGTACCAGGTCGAAGCCAGGGCCGCCGCAGGCCAGCAGCGTCAACATCTCATCCAGGCTCGACACCGGCGCAATCGCGTAGTAGCCCTGGCGATTGAAGTCCCGTTCCAGGCGCAGGCGCTGATGGTGCTGGGGGTCGGCGATCATGATGCGCAGGCGTTTATTAATCATGTCCGGCTCCAGCGCTGGGTTTGCACACTCCCCTGCAACCAGCGCAGCAGGTCACCACCGGGCATTGGCCGGGCGTGCCAGTAACCCTGGCCCTGGGCGCAGCCCATTTCCAGCAGTTGTTGCTGCTGCTCGGCGGTTTCGATGCCTTCGACCACCACCGACATGCCCAAGGTCTCACCGAGGGCCAGGGTACTGCCGATCACCGCACGGCAACGCGGCTCATGGGCCAGGCCGCGGACAAATTCAGCGTCGAGCTTGATCTCGTTGAACGGCAATTGGCACAGGCGCTGCAGCGACGAAAACCCTGCGCCGAAGTCGTCGATGGACAAACGACAACCGAGCATGCGCAAACGCACCAGGTTTTCCAGGGACACGGCGGGCACTTCCAGCAAGCCGCTCTCGGTGAGTTCAAAGGTGATGCTGCCACACGGCGCCTGGTAGGCCGCCAACAGGCCTTTGATATGGGCGGTCAACCCGACATCGGCCAACTGCGCCGCGTGCAGGTTGAACGCCAGCTCCAGGTCCAACCCCAGGCGCTTGGCCTGGCGCTGCTGGGCCAGGGCCTGCTGCATCAAGGCGAACAACAGGTCGTCCATCAGCCCCGCACGCTCCATCGCCGGTAAAAACACCGCCGGTGACAGCACGCCCTTGGACGGATGGTTCCAGCGCGCCAGCACTTCCACACCAAGTACGCTGCCTGTCTGCAAATCGAATTTGGGTTGGTACCAGGCTTCCAGCTGCTGGTCGAGAAGCGCCCGGCGTACCTGCTGTTCGTCAGCGGCTTCCAGCGGCGATGGCGCCTCGAACGTCGCAGGCCGCTGCCTCAGCGCGAGCTCCAGCAGCGGCTGCAACGCTTCGGCCAGCAGCGGCTTGCCGATATCGCCGAGCATATTCAGCCCCAGCAAGGCGCCCATCTGCCGCACGGCGCGGCGTACGTCCCAGGGCAAGCCACTGCTGACGATGATTGCCCCCACCTGGCCGGTGGCGCTGATGCGCTGGATAAACTCCAGCCCGTCCATGCCATCCATTTGCAGGTCGCACACCACCACATCCACCGGCCCCGCCTGTTCAAGCACGGCCAGGGCTTCAGTGCCGTTGGCGGCCTCCAACACGTCACGGCAACCCAGCTGCTTGAGCAGGCTTGTCGCCACCGACCGTTGGAACAGGTGGTCTTCCAGCACCAGGACACGAAGCGGCAATGGGGGCATCAAGGGGCACTCGCTGAAGAAGGGAATGCCTGCATGGTGTGCGATTGAGCCATGCGGTTAGCGTAGAAATTGCGCACCGATACGTAGGAAATTTCCCAAGCAACTACAGGTACGCCGCCAACCGTTGTTCCAACGCGTCCATGGCCTGCTGCAAATCATCCACGGCTTCGGTCAACAGCGCCGAATTCAGCCCTTCACAGGCCACTTCCAAGGCTTCGCACGCCTGGATCAACCGCTGCGCCTGGATAATCCGTGCACCGCCCTTGACCCGGTGCGCCAGGTCGGCCAGCCCGCTGACGTCATGCTGGGTGAACAGTTGCATCAGGCGCGCCATGTCCTGCTCGTTGCTGGCGGCCAGGTCTTGCAGCAGGCTCTTGATCGAGGCGGCATCGCCCCGGCTGAGCTGCTCCAGGCTGGTCAAGTCGATGTCGTCCGCCAACCCAGCGCCAGGCACCGGCAACACCAGGCACGCACTCAGGTCCTGCAAGCTGATGGGTTTGAACAGGCAATCATCCATGCCCGCCGCCAGGCAGCGGTCTTTTTCCTCGGGTTGGGCGTTGGCGGTCAGGCCGAGGATCAACCCGGCCGGCAAGCCCCTGGCGCGCTCTTCGTCACGAATCGCCCGGGCCAGCGCGTAGCCGTTCATCAACGGCATATTGCAGTCGGTGATTACCACGTCGAACACCTGCGCACGCCAGGCACGCAAGCCATGGGCGCCGTCTTCGGCGTCCACCACCTGGTGGCCGAGGTAATGCAATTGCTGGGTGAGCAGCAGGCGGTTGGCCGGGTAATCATCGATCACCAGCACGTTGAGCGCCCGGGCCGCCGGCGCTTGCAACGGCGCAACGGCCGGCGGGATATCCAGTTCGACCAGGGTGGGCAAGCTGACGCGCATTTCCACCTGGGTGCCCTGCCCCAACACGCTGTTGAGCACCAGGCTGCCGCCCATCATTTCGCACAGGGTGCGGCTAATCATCAGGCCCAGACCCGACCCGCCACGCGCCGACTGGCCATGGTTGCCGGCCTGGGCAAACGGGCTGAACAGCTGTTGCTGGTCTTCGCTGGAGATACCGCTGCCGGTGTCCTCCACGCGCAAGCACAGCGCCAGGCGCTCATCATCACGCCCCGGCTCGGCGCTGACCCGCAGGCGCACGTGGCCGCTGTGGGTGAACTTGATCGCATTGCTCAACAGGTTCGAGACAATCTGCTTGAAGCGCAACGGGTCCACCAGCACCTGGCGGTTGACGCTGGCATCGAGGTCGAGGATCAGTTGCAGCTGCTTCTGCCGCGCCAGCCCTTCAAAGATCCGCGCCACCGACTCCACCAGTTCGCGCAGATTGGCGCGTTCCGGCGCCAGGGACAGGCGGCCGGATTCGATGCGCGCAATGTCCAGGATGTCGCCGATCAGATCCAGCAAGCCCCGGGCCGCGCCCGATGCCACTTCGATGGAGAGACGGTCGGTAACGCCCTGGTCGGCTTTTTTCAGCGCCAGTTCGAGCATGCCGATAATCGCGTTCATCGGCGTACGGATTTCATGGCTCATGGTCGCCAGGAAGGTGGTCTTGGCGCGGTTGGCGGCGTCGGCGCCGTCCTTGGCGTCGTGCAAGGCCAGGAGCAAATGCTGGCGTTCGCTGATGTCGATCCAGCCGCCGATCATGCCGCTGACTTCGCCGTCGCTGCCGCGGTACGGCAGCATCCAGTGATAGATGGTCAACACGCTGTCGGGGCCCATGGTCAGGCTGCGGTCCTGCACCCGTGGCACGCCCTCCTCCATCACCTGTAGATAGTCCGCATGGTAAGCGGCGGCTTCGGCGGCGTCTTTCAGCACGCCTTCGACCACGGTCTTGCCGAGCACGGCGTCACGTTCCACCCCAAACACTTGCAGATAGCCGCTGTTGCAGATGCGCAGCCGCCCCTCGCGGTCGCGGACATAGATCGGGTGCGGCGTGCCGTCGATCAGCACGCGCATGAACTCCATCTGGTCGTTCAGGGCAACCTGCGCCTGTGTGCGCTGGCGCATCAGCCGGCGCAGGTAGGCGATCCAACCCAACGCCACCAGCAGCAAAGCACCCGCCACGACGAAGCCTTGCAGGATCAGGGTGCGGTTGCGCAGCCAATAGCTGTCGTCCACGGCAATCTCGTTGCGCCAGCGGTTGGTGACTTCGTCCATCTCCTCCGGCGGGATACTCAGCAGGGCCTTCTCCAGGATCGAATACAGCTCCAACGCACCGCGCGACGTGGCGAACGCCACGCGCGCCGACTCGGTGCCGACCGTGGCGGTGATGCGCAAGCGGTCACGGTATTGGCGCGAGATCATGTAGCGCGCGGTAATCAACGAATTGACCGCGCCATCGGCCCGCCCGTCGGCCACCATGGCCATGGCTTCCTGGGCGCTCTCGGCGTTTACCAGGGCGATGCTGGGGAACGCTTCCAGCAACTGGTCACGCACCGGGTTGCCGATAATCACCGCCAGGCGCTTGCCGGCCATGTCGTCCAGGGTGGCCGGGCTGTTGGGGCCGATGCGGCTTATCAGCACGTAGGGTGAACTCAGGTAGGGCCGGGTAAAGCGCAGATGGCTTTCGCGGGCCTGGCTGGGTGTGAGGGTTATCAGCAGGTCGGCTTCATCCGTACGGATCTGCCCGATCAAATCGGCGACAGACTGCGTGCGCACCACATCGAATTTCAAGCCGGTGCGCAGCGCGACCTTGGCCAGCACATCGGCGCTGATCCCACGGAACTCGCCGTCTTCGTTGAAAAACGAAAACGGCACGAAACTGTCATCGATCGCCACCTTCAAGCGCGGGTGCGCGGCCATCCAGCGCTGCTCGCTGGCGCTGAAGTGCAGCGCGGTGCGCCCCGGCATGCTGCCACCGCCCGCGCTCCAGCGACGCAGGATGGTCATGCGTTCGCCCTGGGGAATCGCCGCCAGCGCGGTGTCGATGATGTGCAACAGACGCTGGTTGGCCTGGGCGAACGCAAACGAGAAATTGCTCACTTCCATTTGCGAGAAGTCAGCCAACTGCACGTTGTTCAGGTAATTCTTGTTAATCAGGTACTGGGCGCTGATGGAGTCGCCCAGGTACACGTCGGCATTGCCGAACGCCACCGCGCCAATCGCGCTCAAGGTCGAGGGGTAGAGCTGCAAGGTGGCCTGGGGATAGAACGCCTGCACGGCGTCCGGTGGCAGGTAGTGGTAGAGCATGGCGATTTTCTTGCCCGCCAGGTCCGGCGTCAGCGCCTGGCTGTTGGCAACCTGGGTGACCAGGGTCGGCTGGTCTTCGGCGTAGGCCGTGGACATCAGCAAGTCATGGTCGGCTTGCTCAAAGCCGTTGGCGGTGCCGAGAAAGTCCACCGCGCCTTGCTTGAGGGCGTCGATCACGTCCGCGCGGGAGGCAAAGCGGCGCACTTCCACCGGCGTGCGCAACAGCTCGCTGAGCAGCTTCGCGTAGTCGGCGGTGAGGCCTTCGTAATCACGGCCGTTGGTGGTCATGCCGAACGGTGAATAGTCCGGCGCCGACGCCCCCAGCACCAACACGCGCTTGCTGCGCAGCCAGCCCCAGTCCTGCTCCGACAGCGACACGGCGTATTCCGAGACATGGGAACGCCCCAGCACCTGATAGGTTTCAGCGGGTGCAGCGGCCAGGGCCGCGCCGTTCAGGCAGCCCGCCAGCAGCGCACCCAGCAGCCATTTACGCAGGAGAGTGTTCATTCAGACCAGATTATTGCGCTTGGCGAAATCGGCCAGGTACACCACCGACTTGACCTTGAGCTTCTCGATCAGGCGGGTCTTGTAGGTGCTGATGGTCTTGTTGCTGAGCAACATCGCGTCGCCGATTTCCTTGTTGCTCAGGCCTTGGGACAACTGCTGCAGGATGGTCAGTTCACGGTCGGACAGGGTTTGGATCAACTCAAGGTCAGTGGTTTGCGCATCACTGCGGCGCACCGAGCTGTTGGCCAGGTTCGGGAAAAAGGTATAGCCGCCCATCACCGCCTTGATCGCCTTGACCAACTCGTCGAGGTCATTGGTCTTGGAGATATAGCCCGCCGCGCCGGCTTTCATGCAGCGCATGGAATAGAACAGCGGCGACTGCGAGGTCAGCACCAGGATCTTGCACGACAGCCCCAGCGCGCAGATGCGCGAAATCACTTCCAGGCCGTCCAGCTTGGGCATGGCGATATCCAGCACGATCAGCTCGGGCTCATGCTCGCGGGCCAATTGCACGGCGTCGGCGCCGTTATCGGCTTCGGCCACGACCTCGAAGCCTTCCTGCTTCAAGAGCATCTTCACGGAGGAACGAATAAACGGATGATCGTCCACGACTAACGCTTTAAACATAACAACCCCTGTGAGACATGCCGCCCCAAAATACACGAGCGCGACCTGAGTGTAGGAAATTTCTCAGAACTTTGAGAGACCGGCCCCATGTGCCTCCAGCCAGGGCAACAAATGGTGCCCCGCCATCGGCCGTGCCAGGTAAAAACCCTGGCCCAGTTCACACCCCAAGGCCAGCACACCGTCACGGATAGGCGCGGTGCTGATCCCCTCGATCACCAGGCTCATGCCCAGCGCATTGGCCAGCGCCCGGGTGCTTTTAATCATGGTGGGGTTGTGGCGCACAAAACCGCCATCCAGCTTGAGTTGGTTGAACGGCAGTTGGCACAGCAGCTTGAGGGAGGAGAAGCCGTTGGCGAAGTCATCGATCGACAAACCACAGCCCAACACGCGCAGGCGCAGCAGGTTCTCTTGCACGGCGGGTGCGCTGTTGAGCAAACCGTTTTCGGCCAACTCGAACCGCAGCACGGAACCGCTGAACCCGTGACGCCCCAAGGCCCACTGGATGTGCGCGACCAAACCGGCGCCGAGCAATTGCGAGGCGTGCAGATTGAACGCCAGCTCCAGTGGCACCTGTTGCCGGCGCAATATGCCCAGCAGGCTGAGGCCCTGCTCCAGCAGTTGCTTGAACATGTCGTCGATGAGGTCGTAGGCCAGCACGGCGGCGAGGAAGTCTTCGGGCAACAGCACGCCACGTGCCGGATGCTCCCAGCGCACCAAGGCTTCCGCACCGGCCAGTTGCCCGGTGCGGATCACGAATTTGGGCTGGAACCACGCACGGAATTCGCCCAGGGCCAGGCCGCGCTGGATCTCCAGCTCACTGGGCAGGGGTTTGACGCGGGGAGAGGCCATGCTTACCAACCACTTTGCGGGTGCGATGGGGCGGATAGTGGCCTGGAATCAGCTGAATCTATAAGGGAAGCGTCCTGCTGATACGTAGGACATTTCCCACAATAGGTTAAGGGTCAACCTGCTCCATCAGTTCTGCCACCGACTCCGGCCGTTGCGCATAGCGCTGGGCCAGCGCCGCGCAGACCATCAACTGGATCTGGTGAAACAGCATCAACGGCAGGATCAGCACGCCCATGGTAGCCCCGGCGAACAGCACCTGGGCCATCGGCACGCCCGTCGCCAGGCTTTTCTTCGAGCCGCAGAACAGGATGGTGATGCGGTCTTCCTGGTTAAAGCCGAACGCCTTGGCCAGCACTGTCGAAGCCACCAGCACCAGGGCCAGCAACACGCAACACGCCACCACCAGGCCGCCCAGTTCCCACAAGGGGATCTTGTGCCAGATGCCTTCATTGACCGCTTCGCTGAACGCACCGTAGACCACCAGCAGGATCGAGCCTTGATCGACGAATTTCAGCCAGGACTTATTGCGCCCCACCCACGCGCCAATCCAGCGCCGGGCGATCTGCCCGGCGATAAACGGCAGCAGCAGTTGCACGCTGATCTTGAGGATCGCGTCGAGGGTGTTGCTGCCTTCGCCGTGCACGTTGAGCAACAGCGTCACTAGCAGCGGCGTGAGGAAGATGCCAAACAGGCTCGATGCCGCCGCACTGCAAATCGCCGCCGGGATATTGCCCCGCGCCAGCGAGGTAAAGGCAATCGCCGACTGCACCGTGGCCGGTAGCGCGCAGAGGTAGAGCATGCCCATGTACAGGTCTTTGCCGATCAGCGGCGACAACAGCGGCTTGAGCGCCAGGCCCAGCAACGGGAACAGCACGAAGGTCAGGCTGAATACCAACAGGTGCAGGCGCCAGTGGCCGGCACCGGCGATGATGGCCTGGTTCGACAGCTTGGCGCCGTGCAGGAAAAACAGCAGCGCGATGGCCAGGTTGGTGACCCAGCCAAAGGCCACGGCAGTCTGGCCGCTGGCGGGCAACAGCGAGGCGAGGATCACGGTGGCGATCAGGGTCAGGGTGAAGTTGTCAGGGAGAAAGCGCGGACGGGTCATAGGTGAGTTCTTCCGGGGGTTGCCAAGAGCGTCTCGGCGACTCTAACGTAACGGCTTGTTACCGACTAACGCCAATGAGCCAACAAATGCCGCCTAAAGGACATGACAAAACCGTGCGCCGCAGCGTGCCCGGGCTTTCCAGCCTGCCACGGCCGGTGTATGGGCGTACTGAATCCCTGCCCAATCGCGCCCTGACCCGCCGCCACAGTCACCCGTGGGTGCAATTGTCGTATGCGATTTCCGGGGTGCTGGAGATTCAGACAGGCGCCGGCCGCTTTGTCGCACCGCCCCAGCGCGCCGTATGGATTCCAGCGGGCATGCCCCACCGCGTGTTCAGCTCGCCCCGCACCGAGATGCGCAGCCTGTACCTCGATTGCAGCGTGACCACCTGGGCGGATGCGCGTTGCCATGTGCTGGAAGTGAGCAGTTTGCTGCGCGAGTTGATCCGCAGCTTCAGCGAACTGCCGGTGGCCTATGCCGAAGACGGCGCGGAGGGGCGCCTGGCCCAGGTGCTGCTGGACCAGCTGGCCGCAGCGCCCCAGGTGGACTTGATGCTGCCGCTGCCCATGGACCCGCGTTTGCGCCAGATCTACCGCAGCTTGAACCTGCACCCGGAGCAGCAGACCACCCTGGGGGATTGGAGCCGCAAATTGGCGGTGAGTGAAAAGACCCTGAGCCGCCTGTTCTTGAGCGACACCGGCCTGACGTTCCGCGCCTGGCGCCAGCGCTTGCGCCTGCTCACCGCCCTGCCCGCCCTGGAACAAGGCGAGCGGGTGACAGATGTGGCGTTGGGGTGTGGGTATGAATCGACCTCGGCGTTTATCAATGCGTTTCGCCAGCAGTTTGAGGCAACGCCGGGGGAGTTTTTTCGCTGACTTACAGGTGTATGAAGTCAAAATGTGGGAGCAGGCTTGTGTGGGAGCGGGCTTGCTCGCGAATGCGGTGGGCCAGTTGGAACATCTTTGACTGATACACCGCTTTCGCGGGCAAGCCCGCTCCCACAGGGGATTGGGTTTCCACTTTGGATCAGGTGCACACCGGCTCCCACAGTTTGATTTGTATGAGTCTGTTAGATATGGGACTTGGCCAGGATCGCCTGGAGCAACACATCCGCCCCCGCCGTCGACCATTCAGGCGAGATCTCCTCCGCCTCGTTATGACTCAACCCATCCACACACGGCACAAAGATCATCGCGGTCGGCGCCACCTGGTTGAGGTAGCAGGCATCATGCCCCGCGCCGGAAATCATTGGCCGATGGCTGTAACCCAACGCCTCGGCAGACGCCCGCACCACCTCCACACAATCCGCGTCAAACGCAATCGGCGCGTACTGGAAGATCTGCTTCACGCTGTGCTGCAAGCCGATCCCGTCGGCGATCTGCGCCACTGCTTCGCGCAGTTGCTGGTCCTGGCGCGCCAACACGGTTTCATCCGGGTGACGGAATTCCACGCTGAAAAATACCCGCCCCGGTACGACGTTGCGCGAGTTCGGGAAGATATTCGCCATGCCCACCGTGGCGCGCCCTTCGGCGCCTTGTTCCAGGCCCAGGCCGTTGACCGCCTCGACCACGCGGGCAAAGCCAAGCAAGGCGTCCAGGCGATGGTCCATCGGCGTGGTGCCGGCGTGGGCACTGCGGCCCTTCAATTCGACTTCGTACCAACGCTGGCCCTGGGCGCCGGTGACCACGCCGATGGTGATGCCTTGCGCTTCAAGGATCGGGCCTTGCTCGATGTGCAGTTCAAACGCCGCATGCACCGCCTGGCCACCCACCGGGTGCGGGCCGGCATAGCCGATCTGCTGTAACGCCTGGCCAATGGTCACGCCGTTTTTGTCTTCGCGGGACAGGCCGTATTCCAGGTCAAACACCCCGGCGTAGACCCCCGACGAAATCATCGCCGGGGCAAAGCGCGAGCCTTCTTCGTTGGTCCAGTTGACCACCTCGATCGGCCGGTCGGTCTCGATGCCGAGGTCGTTCAAGGTACGCAGCACTTCCACCCCGGCGAGCACGCCGTAGATGCCGTCGTACTTGCCGCCGAAGGGCTGGGAGTCGCCATGGGAGCCGGTGAGCACCGGCGCCAGGTCATCAAAGCGCCCGGCGCGACGGGCGAAGATATTGCCCATGGCGTCCACGCGAATGCTGCACCCGGCCGCCGTGCACCACTGCACGAACAGGTCGCGGCCGCGACGGTCTTCGTCGGTCAGCGCCAGGCGCGAGACGCCGCCCTTTTCGGTGGCGCCGATCTGCGCCATCTCCATCAGCGAGCCCCACAAGCGCTCACCATTCACTCGCGCCAGGTTATTCATGGGGCTTGGCCCGGTAGCGGAAATCACAGCGATGATCGCCGCCCATGATGGTCTGGGTGCGGGTCAGCTCGATGTCGGGGTTGTAGCCGACGATAAACAGCTCGTCGCGGTTGCACGACAGCAAGTGGCCGATCTCGCCCAGGCCCATCTCGGTGTACATCTCGGCGTAGCGGCAGCGCTTGACGTCGTAGTCATAGTGCTCGGCGTCGCTGGCGATGATCTCGACCTTCAGCGCGTCGTCTTTTTCCCAGAGCACTTGCAGCTCGACAAAGCTCTTGAGGTCGGCCTGCTCTTCCAGCGACGCAAAATGCTTGCCCGCCTGGATCGCCGCATTGCCCACCGCTTCGCCGATCACGGCAGCGGCAAAGTCCTTGCCCTGCTCGCGCTTGAGGATCTCGTAGATCGGCTTGATGATTTCGGCCTCGATCCGCCGCCGGGCAAGAATGCCCAGTTCACCTTCCAGTTTGCTCATGTCATCTCTCCTCCAATCCAACGTGTGCACACCGTCAAATGTGGGAGCTGGCTTGCCTGCTCCCACACAAGCCTGCTCCCACAGTCGACCCAGTTATTTACCGCCGGCCACGCTGACCGGCTGCCATTGGTTGGCCTTGACCTGGTAAACAGTGAACGACGGCTTCTTCAAGTTACCTTGCGCATCGAACGCGATGATCCCCGTCACACCCGAGTAACTGATGGCACGCAGCACCGGCAGGTACTTCTGCGGGTCAACCGAGTCGGCCTGTTCAATCGCGGCCACCAGCACGCCAACGCCGTCATAGGCGAACGGCGCGTGCAGTTCGATGTTGGCCTTGTAGCGTTCCTTGTAAGCCTGTTCGAACGCCTTGCCACCCGGCATCTGCGCAATCGCCAGGCCCGGCTCCAGGGCAATCACGCCCTCGCCTTCGTTCTGCGCCAGCTCCAGGAACGTCTGGCTGACAAAACCACCGGCGCCCATCAGCGGTGCCTTGATCCCCAGTTGCTTGATGCGCCGCGCCAGCGGTGCGGCCTGGGCGTCGACGCCGCCAAAGAAGATCAGGTCCGGGTTCTGGCTGCGGATGTTGGTGAGCACCGCGCTGAAGTCGATGGTCTTGTCGTCCACGTATTCACGGCCGACGACAGTCGCGCCACCGGCTTCGATGGCTTTGACGAACTGGTCCGCCAGGCCCTGGCCGAACGCGGTGCGGTCGTCGATCACGGCGATGCGCTTGGCGTTGAGCGTGTTCAACGCGTAATCACCGGCGACCTGACCGCCGTCGTCGTCATGGCCCATGATGCGGAAACTGGTGTCGAAACCCTGCTGGGTGTAGGCGTGACCGGTGGCCACCGGTGCCACCTGGGCGATCCCGGCGTCGTGGTAGACCCGTGCGGCCGGGATGCTGGTGCCGGTGTTCCAGTGGCCGACCACGCCGACCACGCCTTCATCCACCAGGCGCTGGGCCACGGTAACGGCGGTGCGTGGGTCGGACTGGTCATCCTCGGAGACCAGCTTGAAGGTCACGGCTTCGCCGTTGATCTTCGGGTGCTTAGCGTTGGCCTGGTCGATGGCCAGTTTGGCGCCGTTTTCCAGATCCTTGCCGATGCGTGCGGACGGGCCGGTCAGCGGGCCAGCCAGGCCGATCAGCACGGTCTGGTCGGCCTGGGCCATGGCGCTGGCGAGACTGCTCAGGGCCAGGCCGATCAATGCGGTGTTCTTCAAAATACTCATCAGTAGTTCCTGCTTCTTTTCGGGCGGGTCGGAACACGCCGGGCGTCCGGTAGCGTCATGGTTGGGTTATTCGCCGAGGTACGCGCTGCGCACCTCGGGGTGTTCCAGCAAATCCTGGGATGGGCCCGTGAGGCTGATGCGCCCGGTGTCCATCACATAGGCGCGGTCGGTGACTTGCAGCGCCAGCCGCGCGTTCTGCTCCACCAGCAACAGGGTCATGCCCTGGCGGCAGACGTCGTCGATCACCTGGAAAATCTTCTCCACCATGATCGGCGCCAGGCCCATGGACGGCTCATCGAGGATCAGCAAGCGCGGGCGTGACAACAACGCGCGGGCCAGGGCGAGCATCTGTTGCTCGCCGCCCGACAGCAGGCCGGCGGATTGCTGCAGGCGCTCTTCCAGGCGTGGGAAGTGTTCGAACAACTGGCGCATTTCGCGCTGCACCTGCGCGTTGTCGCGGCGCAAAAATGCACCGGCCTGCAGGTTCTCCAGCACGCTCATGCGCGCAAAAATCCCACGGCCTTCGGGGACCATGGCGATGCCTTGGCGCAGCAGTTTGTCTGGCGCCTGACCGAGAATCGATTGGCCGGCAAAACGGATCTCCCCCTTGGCGGCCGGCAGCAAACCGGTGAGCGCCTTGAGGCTGGAGGTCTTGCCCGCGCCGTTGGCACCGATCAGGGTCACGCGCTCACCTTCATCGATATGCAGGTCGAGGGCTTTGACGGCTTCGATGGCGCCGTAGCGCACCTGCAAACTTGTGACGGTCAAGAGTGCTTCAGACATGCGCACTGGCTCCCAGATAGGCCTGGATCACGGCCGGGTGCTGGCGCACGTCGGCGGGCGGGCCGACGGCGATGACCTGGCCGTAATCCAGCACGCTGATGCGGTCGCACACGCCCATCACCAGCTTCACGTCGTGTTCGATCAACAACAGGGTGTGGCCGTCGGCGCGGATCTTTTCCAGCAGGCCGCGCAGTTGCACTTTTTCGCTGGCGTTCATGCCGGCCGCCGGTTCGTCCAGGGCCAGCAGGCGCGGTTCGGTGGCCAGGGCGCGGGCGATTTCCAGGCGGCGTTGGTGACCGTAGCTCAGGCTGTCGGCACGGTAGTTGGCGAAACCGGCAAGGCCCACGTAGGCCAGCAAACGATGGGCGTGGGCGCGGGTTTGCGCTTCTTCATCGCGGGCGCGGCGATGCTGACTCAAGGCCGCCCACAGGCCGTTGCGGGTGCGCACATGGCGCCCGACCATGACATTTTCCAGGGCGCTCATCGCGTTGAACAGGCGGATGTTCTGGAAGGTCCGCGCGATCCCCGCCTCGGCGACCTGGTGCACGCTGGTGGGCTGGTAGTCGCGCCCATCCAGCTGGAAGCGCCCGGAGTCAGGCGTGTACAAGCCGGTCATCACGTTAAAGAACGTGGTCTTGCCCGCGCCATTCGGGCCGATCAAGCCGTAGATCTCGCCGGGCTGGATGCTCAGGCTCACGTCGGTCAGCGCCGCGACGCCGCCGAAGTGTTTGTTGACCTTGTCGATCTGCAACAGCGGTGCGTTCATCGTGCCACTCCTTTGGGCCACAATCCGGCGGGTCGGTAGAGCATCGCCAGGATCAACGCCAGGCCGTAAAACAGCTGGCGAATGATCTCCGGGTCCACCAGCACCTGGCCGAACAGCGCCTGCTGCAACGGCCCCATGCTGGCGCGCAACGCTTCGGGCAGGGCTGCGAGCAATACACAACCGAGGATGACTCCGGGGATATGGCCCATGCCGCCCAGCACCACCATCGCCAGTACGGCGATGGACTCGTTCAAGGTGAAGGATTCCGGCGAGACAAAGCCCTGGAATGAGGCGAACAACGCGCCGCTCACGCCACCGAACGCCGCGCCAATGGCAAACGCCAGCAGCTTGAGGCGCACGGTGTTGATGCCCATGGCCTGGGCCGCGTCTTCGTCTTCGCGGATCGCCACCCAGGCCCGGCCGATGCGCGAACGCTCCAGGCGGATGCAGGCAAACAGGATCAACACCACCAGCGCCGCAAACAGGTAGTAATAGAGGTACACCGACGGCAGGCGCAGGCCGAACAGCTCCTGGGTACGACCGAGGTTGACGCCGAGCAGGCTGACCGGATCAACCTGGGCGATGCCTTTGGGGCCGTTGGTGATGTTCACCGGGCGGTCGAGGTTGCGCAGCAGGATGCGGATGATCTCGCCAAAGCCCAGGGTGACGATGGCCAGGTAATCGCCGCGCAAGCGCAGGGTCGGCGCGCCCAGCACCACGCCAAAACCTGCGGCAAGCAGCGCACCTAACGGCAGGATCAGCCAGATCGAGGTGTGCATGCCCGCTGGCAACAACGCCGCCAGCGCGGGGAACTGTTGCAGCAGATGGGGCGATGAGAGCAACGCGGCAAGGTAAGCGCCCACCGCGTAGAACGCGATAAAGCCCATGTCCAGCAACCCGGCGTAGCCGACCACGATGTTCAGCCCGAGGGCGAGCATGATGTACAGCAAGGCAAAGTCGAGGGTGCGCACCCAGGTGTTGCCGCCCGCATGGCCGACGATCCACGGCGCCAGCACCAGGGCCACGGCGAGCAGCAACAGGCCCAGGCTGGCGCGTGTGTTGGGGGTCAGGGACTGGATCATGCGCGGCTCGCCAAACGTTCGCCCAACAGCCCGGAAGGCCGGAACACCAGCACCGCGATCAACACGATAAAGGCGAACACATCCTGGTAATTGCTGCCGAATACGCCGTTGGTAGCCGCACCGAGATAGCCGGTGCCGAGGGCTTCGATCAAGCCCAGCAGTAATCCGCCGAGCATGGCGCCCTTGAGGTTGCCGATGCCGCCCAGCACCGCCGCGGTAAAGGCTTTGATGCCGGGCAAGAAACCCATGTAGAAATGCGCGCTGCCGTAGTTGCTGGCCATCATGATCCCGGCGAGGGCCGCGAGGGCGCCGCCGATGGCGAAGGTGATGACAATGATGCGGTTCGGGCTGATGCCCATCAGGCTGGCGACTTGCGGGTTCTCCGCCACGGCACGCATGGCCCGGCCGAAGCGCGTGCGCTCCACCAGCACCAGCAACGCGACCATCACCGACAAGGCGATGGCAATCGTCGTCAGCGCCGTGGCGTTGGTGATGGCCGGGTGTGCGGAGGCGCCGGCCAGCACTTCAATCGGCTCCAGCGGCAGCAGTTGCGGGAACATCTGCGGGTTGCGCGTCCACACCAGCATGGCGAGGGTTTGCAGCAGCAGCGACACGCCAATGCCGCTTATCAACGGTGCCAGACGTGGAGCATGGCGCAGGCGGCGGTAGGCCACGCGTTCGATCACTACCGCCAACACCGCGCAAAAGGCCATGGCGACGAGCGTCGCGCAGAGCAGCACCAGCATCGGCGCAAGGGCTGGAAAGGCGGCCTGCAACAGGCGAATCACCGACAAGCCCACCAGCGCGCCGATCATCAACACATCGCCGTGGGCGAAGTTGATGATGCGCAAGATGCCGTAGACCATGGTGTAACCCAGGGCCACCAGCGCGTAGAGACTGCCCGTCATCAAACCGTTGAGCAGCTGTTGGATAAACCCATCCATGAAAACCATCGACCTCAGTGCGTGCAAGGGCGGCACACTAAGCATCTATTCTGTTTTTATCAAATAACAGAAAGTCATATGGTTATATCAACGTTTAAACAGGCTATTTATGCCATAAATACGGCACTTATGGCTCTTTATTCGGCGCTTGAGTTAGTATTTAATTCATCACATGAATAAATCAGAACAGTTAGCCAATGACCCGCCTCTGCGTGCCGTGCGCACTTTCGAAGCCTTTGCGCGCCATGGCGGGGTGAATGCCGCCGCGCGCGAGCTGGAAGTTTCCGCCTCGGCCATCAGCCATCAACTGCACTTGCTGGAAGATTTCCTGCAGCAGCCGCTGACCTTGCGCCAAGGGCGCAACCTGGTGCTCACCGATGAAGGCCGCGAGTACTACCGCGCGATTCGCTCGGCGTTTGCCGTGCTGCGCAGTGCTACCGAACATGTGCGCGAAAAAAGCGCCACGCGCCAGGTGACCATCAGCCTGATCCCACTGTTTGGCATCAACCTGTTTATTCCACGCCTGGCACATTTCCTGAAGGATCACCCGGCGCTGGACATCAACGTGACCTACGCCAACCACCGCAGCTACCCCAGCGACGCAGCCGACCTGTCGATCCGCTTCGGCACCGGGCACTGGCCGGGCTATCACAGCGAACCGCTGATCTCCGGCGCGGTAACGCCCTATTGCAGCCGCGCCTTCCTGGCACAGCACGGGCCCATCGACACGCCCGAGGCCTTGAGCCAGCTGCCGCTGCTGCACGACGAAGAACGCGGCACCTGGGGCCAATGGTTCGAGGCCGCCGGGGTGGATGCCACCGCGTTGAACGGCCTGCTACTGGAAGATGGCCAACTGGCGCTCACTGCCACCCTCACCGGCCTCGGCTGCGCATTACTCCGCGAGCCTTTGGTGGCGCCATTGGTGGCCAGTGGCGAATTGGTGAAACTGTTTGAGCTGGAGGTGAATGATGGCCGCCAGTATTACCTGTGCCGCCGGGCCAACAGCGAGCTGTCCAGCGAGGGCAATGATTTGTATGACTGGATCAAGCGCAGCTTGATTGCAGCCTGAGCCGTTGATTAATCCCCCACAAACCGGCGCTCGGCTGCTATTGTGCCGCGCTTTGAAAAACCGCCGAACCTGCGAGGAAATGCCTGTTGAACACTGACGAAAAAATGACCGGGGACCTGTTCGAGGTGGATAAGCGCCTGTCACTCAAACCCGTGGTGGACTTCAACAGCTACCTGCGCACCGCCTTCGGCGACGGCCCGTGCACCTGCATCCGCTGCACCGCCAGCGGTGGCGATGAAACCGGCTACGCGTTCCAGCACTGCTTTACCTTCGACGGCAAACCCACCCAACGCCGCTTCGCCACCACGGCGGGCAGTGATGTGTTGCAGGTGTTGAAGAAGGCGTGGCTGTCGTACACCAAGGCCGAGTTGCCACTGAGCGGTGTGCTGGCGTTGGATACGGTGAAGGAATTTGTCGAGCCGCAATTGCACAAGCGGTTGGCGCCGTTGTTCCTGGCCAGTGGGTTGGTCAAGGATGTGGATGGTAACTTTCAGATTCAACCGCAGGACTAAACATATGGGAGCTGGCTTGCCTGCGATGGCGGACTGTCAGTCTACATAGACTTGGCTGACCCACCGCTATCGCAGGCAAGCCAGCTCCCACATTGACCGAGTACACATTGGATTTGCGGTGCTCTTAAATGCCCGCCAGCACCGCCGGGTCGCCCGAGCGCCAGACGTTATCCACGGTCACGCGCTGGATCAACCACACGTCGTCCTCGCGCACCAACTCAACGTCATAGCGGTTCTTCATCAGGTAATGCCGCGACGGATCGCTTTGCGGTACGTGCTGCGCTTCCACCAACGCATCCAGGCGCGCGTTATCGCCGTCGAGGGTGACCCGTGCGTTAGTCACCGGATACGGCGCGAATGTTGGCTGCGGACAAAGGTCGTCAGCAAGCGCAGGACTATTGTGGGAGCTGGCTTGCCTGCTCCCACATTTGATCGCTTTGTTCTGAGGCATGTATTTGAATCCAAACAAAACGGCACCTGAGTGCCGTTTTGTTTTAACCAACTCGATTACTTACGCGCCGCCTCCCACTGCTTAAGCAGATCGCCATACGCCACGGTCTCACCTTTCGGCTTCTCATTCGCCAGTTTCGGCTTCGGCGCACCCGGCTGGTCGAACCAGTATTGCGCGTCACGCTCGGGGTTCATTTTCGGGCCGCACACCGGCTGTACCTTGGAGCGTTCCAGGCGCGTCATGATCGCGTCTTGATCCTTGGCCAAGCCGTCGAGAGCCTCTTGCGCGGTTTTCTCGCCACTGGCGGCTTGTGAAACATGAGTCCACCACAACTGCGCCAGCCGTGGGTAGTCCGGCACGTTGGTGCCGGTCGGTGACCACTCGGTGCGGGCCGGGCTGCGGTAGAACTCCACCAGGCCACCGAGCTTCGGCGCCATGTCGGTCATGGCCTGGGAGTTGATGTCGGACTCACGAATCGGCGTCAGGCCGACGATGGTTTTCTTCAGCGACACGGTTTTCGAGGTCACGAACTGGGCGTAGAGCCACGCCGCGAGTTTCTGCTTCTCCGGGGTGGATTTGAGGAAGGTCCAGGAGCCTACGTCCTGATAGCCCTTCTTCATGCCCTTCTCCCAGTACGGTCCGACAGGCGACGGCGCCATGCGCCATTTCGGCGTGCCGTCGGCATTCACCACCGGCAGCCCCGGCTTGACCATGTCGGCGGTAAACGCGGTGTACCAGAAGATCTGCTGGGCGATATTGCCCTGTGACGGCACCGGGCCGGACTCGGAGAAGGTCATGCCCGCCGCTTCCGGTGGCGCGTAAGCCTTCATCCAGTCCACGTATTTTTGCGTGGCGAACACAGCCGCCGGGCCGTTGGTGTCGCCGCCCCGGGTGACGCTGGAACCCACCGGGTGGCAGTCCTCGACACGAATGCCCCACTCGTCCACTGGCAAGCCGTTGGGCAAACCTTTGTCGCCACCACCGGCCATGGAGAACCACGCGTCGGTGAAGCGCCAGCCGAGGGACGGGTCTTTCTTGCCGTAGTCCATATGCCCGTAAACGCGCTTGCCGTCGATTTCCTTGACGTCTTCGCTGAAGAATTTGGCGATGTCTTCGTAGGCCGACCAGTTGACCGGAACGCCGAGGTCATAGCCGTACTTTTCCTTGAACTTGGCTTTCAGGTCCGCGCGTTCGAACCAGTCGGCGCGAAACCAATAGAGGTTGGCGAATTGCTGGTCGGGCAGTTGGTAGATCTTGCCGTCGGGTGCCGTGGTGAAGGAGATGCCGATAAAGTCCTTGATATCCAGGGTTGGCGAGGTGAAATCCTTGCCTTCGTTGGCCATCAGGTCGGTGATGGATTCGGTCTTGCCATAGCGAAAGTGCGTACCGATCAAGTCGGAATCGTTGACCCAGCCGTCATAGATATTCTTGTCGGACTGCATCTGGGTTTGCAGTTTCTCCACCACGTCGCCTTCCTGCAGCAGGTCGTGGGTCAGCTTGATCCCGGTGATTTCGCTGAAGGCCTTGGCCAGCACCTTGGATTCGTACTCGTGGGTGGTGAGGGTTTCCGACACCACGTTGATCTTCATCCCACGGAACGGTTCCGACGCCTTGATAAACCACTTCAACTCTTCGAGCTGCTGCTCGGCCGTGAGCGTTGATGGCTTGAACTCGCTGCCGATCCATTTTTTCGCGGCATCTTCGTACGCATCGGCCCAGGCCGTGGCGCTCAAACCGCTGAGGGCCAAGACAGCGGCCAATGAAATGCTATGTCGCAGCTTATTGTTTTTATCGAACATAGAGACCTCCTGGTTGTTTATTCATAAGGGCACTAGCCCCAACGCATCACGCTCAACAGCCACACCAGGGACAGCGCAGTCGCCGCCCAGATGCTCCAGCCGGTGACGCCGATTACCAGCAAATGCAGGTAGGCGCTGCCGAGAAGACCGATAAACAAACGATCACCACGGGTGGTGCTGATCGGCAAAAAACCGCGCCGGGGAATACTCGGCGAACGCAGTTCCCAGGTGGTCATGCCCGCCAGAATCAGCGCGATGCCACCGAAGAACAGTGCGGTTGGGGTGGTCCAGGCCATCCATTCCATCATCGACTCCTCAGACCCGACCGAGGGCAAAGCCCTTGGCCACGTGGTTGCGAACAAACCAGATCACCAGCATGCCCGGCAGGATGGTCAACACCCCCGCCGCTGCCAGTACGCCCCAATCGATCCCCGACGCCGAGACCGTGCGGGTCATCACCGCCGCGATGGGCTTGGCGTTGACCGAGGTCAGGGTGCGCGCCAGCAGCAGCTCGACCCAGGAAAACATAAAGCAGAAAAACGCGGTGACGCCGATGCCGGAGCCGATCAGCGGGATAAAGATCTTGACGAAAAACTTCGGAAACGAGTAGCCGTCGATGTAGGCGGTTTCGTCAATTTCCTTGGGCACACCGGACATGAAGCCTTCCAGGATCCACACCGCCAACGGCACGTTGAACAGGCAATGGGCGAGGGCCACGGCGATGTGGGTATCGAACAAGCCGATGGACGAATACAGCTGGAAGAACGGCAGCAAAAACACCGCCGGCGGCGCCATGCGGTTGGTCAGCAGCCAGAAGAACAGGTGCTTGTCACCGAGGAAACGGTAGCGCGAAAACGCGTAGGCCGCCGGCAACGCCACGCTCAGGGAAATTACCGTGTTCAGGCTGACGTAGTACAGCGAGTTGAGGTAACCGGTGTACCAGCTCGGGTCGGTAAAGATCACCTTGTAGTTCGCCAGGGTGAAGTCCTGCGGAAACAGCGTCAGCCCGCCGAGGATTTCGGTGTTGCTCTTGAAGGACATGTTCAGCAGCCAGTAGATCGGCACCAGCAGGAACAGGATGTAGATCAGCAGGGGGATCACTTTCTTCATAAACGTAAGACGCTTGCTCATGTTGGCGGCCTCAGCGGTTGGCGTCGGAATGGGTCATGGCGGTGTAGAACAGCCAGGACACCAACAGGATGATGAGGAAGTACACCAGGGAAAACGCGGCGGCCGGGCCCAGGTCGAATTGACCTACAGCCATTTGGGTGAGCGTCTGGCTGAGGAAGGTGGTGGCGTTGCCCGGCCCGCCGCCGGTGAGGACGAAAGGTTCGGTGTAGATCATGAAGCTGTCCATGAAACGCAGCATCACTGCGATCAACAGCACGCTTTTCATCTTCGGCAACTGGATATGTCGGAACACTGCCCAGGCCGATGCGCGATCGATCCGCGCCGCCTGGTAGTACACATCCGGGATGGCCCGTAGTCCCGAGTAACACAGCAGCGCAACCAGTGAGGTCCAATGCCATACGTCCATAATCAGTACGGTGACCCAGGCATCCGCCGTGTTGGCCGCATAGTTGTAGCTGATGCCCAGGGCGTTGAGGCTGTAACCCAACAAACCGATATCGGCGCGGCCGAAGATCTGCCAGATAGTGCCCACCACGTTCCACGGAATCAGCAGCGGAATGGCCAGGATTATCAGCACCAACGATGACCAGCGGCCCTTGGTTGGCATGGTCAGGGCGATGGCGATGCCCAGGGGGATTTCGATCAGCAGCACACAGGCCGAATAGATGAACTGGCGCAGCAATGAGTCATGCAGGCGCGGGTCGAGCAGTACCTGTTTGTACCAGTCGGCACCGACGAAGTAGCGGCTGGACTGGTCGAAAATGTCCTGCACCGAGTAGTTGACCACCGTCATCATCGGGATCACGGCGCTGAACGCCACCAGCAGGAACACCGGTAAAACCAGCCACCAGGCCTTGTTGTTCTGCACCTTGTTCATGGCTGCCCCTCCAGCAGGTAATCGTCGGCGTAGACCATCAGCCACTGCGCGGGAAAGCTGATGGAAGCCTTGCCTTCCGGCACCGGTTTGTCTTCGGCCAGGCGGACTTTCAACAGCGTGCCGTCGAGGTTGAGGGTCATGATCTTGTAGGTACCGAGATCTTCCAGATGAGTGATATCGGCTTGCAGGGCGTCAGGGTTGTACTCGTCCCACACATGGATAAATTCCGGGCGGATGCCGACCTGCAATTTCTTGTAGGACGTGTCGCTAATGCGCTGCGCAATCGCCTCGGACAACGGCAGATGAGTGCCAGCAAACCGCACCCCGCCCGCCTCGGCCTGCACCTCGATCAGATTCATCCCAGGGCTGCCGATGAAATAGCCGACAAACGTGTGGCTGGGCCGCTCGAACAACTCGCGGGGCGTGCCGAACTGCACGATCTGCCCGCCGTACATCACCGCGATCTTGTCGGCGAAGGTGGAGGCTTCCAACTGGTCATGGGTGACGTAGACCATGGTGATATTGAACTGCTCGTGGATCTGCTTGAGCTTGCGCCGCAGTTTCCACTTGAGGTGCGGGTCGATCACCGTCAGCGGTTCATCGAAGAGGATCGCCGACACATCGTCACGCACCAGGCCACGGCCCATGGAGACTTTCTGTTTTTCGTCGGCGGTGAGGTTGCGGGCCTTCTTCGACAGCAGGTTTTGCAGGTCGAGGACTTCGGCAATTTCCTGCACCTTGCTGTGGATTTTCGCCTCCGCCATGCCTTGGTTGCGCAACGGGAAGGCCAGGTTGTCGAACACTGTCATGGTGTCGTACACCACCGGGAACTGGAACACCTGGGCGATGTTGCGTTTTTCCGGGGTGAGGTCGTTGACCACCTTGCTGTCGAACAGCACCTGGCCTTCGGACGGGCTGAGCAGGCCGGATATGATATTGAGCAGGGTCGATTTGCCACAGCCGGAAGGCCCAAGCAAGGCGTAGGCACCGCCCTGCTCCCACACATGGTTCATTGCCCGAATCGCGTAGTCCTCAGGACCACTCGGCGTAGGGCTGTAGCTGTGCGCCAGGTTCTGCAAACGGATCTCGGCCATCAGGCAACCCTCGCAACACGGCGCCCGGGGGCCTGGACCAGACGGCCCTGGCTATCGAACACAAACAGTTTATGGGTGGGGATATACACGCGGATCGGCGCGTCGACGTCGTACTCATGCACCCCCGGCAGGTGCAGCACCAGTAGGAAATGTTCGCTGCGCACATGCAGGAAGGTTTCCGAACCGCTGATCTCGGCGACTTCCACGGTCACCGCCAGTTCCAGGTCGTCGTCGTTGCTGGGCACCAGGCTGATGTGGCTGGGGCGCACACCGAAGCGGAATTCCCCTTCGCCGATGGGGCGCAAATCGACGTTGAGCGGAAAGTGCACGAAATTGGCGAAGCTCACTTCGTTGCCACTGATGCGCCCCGGCATCAGGTTGATCGGCGGCTCGGAAAACAACTCGGCGGCGAGCACACTCTGCGGCTGGTGATAGACCTCGGCGGCCTTGCCGCTCTGGATCACCCGACCCTCGTGAAGGATGGTGGTGGTGCCACCCAGTGCCAGGGCTTCATTCGGTTCGGTGGTGGCGTAGATGGCGATGGTGTGGCGCGCCTTGAACAGCTCGCGCATTTCCTGACGCAGCTCTTCGCGCAGTTTGTAGTCCAGGTTCACCAGCGGCTCATCGAACAGGATCAGCTCGGCATCCTTGACCAGCGCACGGGCCATGGCCGTGCGTTGCTGCTGGCCGCCAGACAGCTCCAGCGGATGACGCTGCAGGAACTTCTCGATGCGCAACATTCTGGCGGTTTCGAGCACTTTGCTCTGGATCACCTCGTTGGCCACACCGGCCTGGCGCAAGGGCGAGGCGATGTTTTCGAAGACGGTCATGGTCGGGTAGTTGATGAACTGCTGATACACCATCGACACGTTGCGCAAGCGCACCGGTTTGTGGGTGACATCTACGCCGTTCATCAGGATGCGGCCGCTGTCGGGCTTGTCCAGGCCGGCCATCAGGCGCATCAGGCTGGTCTTGCCGGACAGCGTGCGGCCCAGTAGTACGTTAAAGGAGCCGGGCTCGAAACGCAGGATGGCGTCGTCGATCCAGGTTTGGCCTTCGACGACGCGGGAGACATGTTCCAGGGTCAATGACATGACACGACCTTTTTATTATTGGAATGAATCTGGCCATTCGTCAGAGCGAGTTTCGTGCCAAAACTGCAAGTGCTTGATGTGTGAGGAATTAGCTTGAACGGCATGTTCAGGAGTGAACAATCCGGGTGAACAACTGAACAGTCCGGGGGTTGACAATGAACAGTTCTGAACAACACTCTCCTGGCTATCGACACAGGCAACATGTGGCAGCGGGCTTGTGTGGGAGCGGGCTTGCTCGCGAATCCGGCAGATCAGCCAACTCATCTGGTGACTGACACTCCACATTCGCGAGCAAGCCCGCTCCCACAGGTTGATTCGGTTCCAAGTGAACGAAATTGCAAGACCCCATAACAATAAAAATGAAGGTCACCCCATGGCCGAACCCTTGGCTCACGACACCCTTATCCAGGAATCCTGGCGCCGTTGCCGCGCGTTTGGCCTGGACCATCAAAGCGCCCCCAGCTTCGACCAACTGCCCGCCGAGGGCATCAGCCAACTCCTGGAAAGCCAGCATTCCCTGGTGCAGACCACCCACCAGGAAGTGCTGCCCTACTACGAAAACATCCTGAGCAATTCCAACTGCCTAATCATGTTGGCTGACAACCAGGGCCAGGTGCTGACGTCGTGGGGCACCCAGCGCTTCATCGAGCCGAAGCTGGCCCGTGGCTTCAACCCCGGCGCCAGTTGGCGCGAGCGCTCCAGCGGCACCAATGCCATCGGCACCGCGCTGGCCTGTGCCCAGGCGGTGCATATCGAGCATGACGAACACTTCCTCAAGGCCAACCGCTTCATGACCGGGTCGGCGGCGCCGATCTTCGATGCGCAGCGCGAGATCATTGCTGTGCTGGACGTATCCAGCGACAGCTACCTGCCGCCCTCCCACACCCTGGGCATGGTCAAGATGATGAGCCAGACCGTGGAAAACCGGCTGATCCTCAACCTGTTTCGCGGCGAGCATTTCCAGCTGACCTTCAACACCGGCCTGAACAACCTGGACAGCCAATGGGCCGGCCTGCTGATCTTCGACGACAGCGGCCAGGTGCTGTCGGCCAACCGCCGCGCGGACAACCTGCTGGGTATCAGTCTGTCGCGGGTGATGATCGACAGTTTGTTCAAGGTGTCGCTGCTGGAGCTGTTGAACCAGCCGGAGGGACTGCCGTTTGCGTTGCAGGCGGCGGGACGCAATCGGTTTCAGTGCCTGTTGAAACGGCCTAAACAAATGCCGGTGCAAGCGCGAGTATTCACACAACCCACGCCGCCAAAGCCGACGTCGATTGGGCTGAAGACCTTACACTTCGGCGACGCCCGCGTGGAAAAAGCCGTGCGCCAAGCCGAGCGCCTGCTGGAGAAAGACATCCCGCTGCTGATCCACGGCGAAACCGGGGTGGGCAAAGAGGTGTTCGTCAAAGCCCTGCACCAGGCCAGTTCCCGCAGCCAGCAGGCATTTATCGCGGTCAACTGTGCGGCGATTCCTGCGGAGCTGGTGGAATCAGAACTGTTCGGCTACGAAAAAGGCGCGTTCACCGGCGCCAATCAGAAAGGCAGCATTGGCCTGATCCGCAAGGCCGACAAGGGCACGCTGTTCCTCGATGAAATCGGCGATATGCCGCTGCCGACCCAGGCACGTTTACTGCGGGTCTTGCAGGAACGTTGCGTGCAGCCTGTCGGCAGCAGTGAATTGTTCCCGGTGGATTTGCGCATCATCTCCGCCACCAACCGCGCCCTGCGAGAGTGGGTGCAGGCCGGGCGGTTTCGTGAGGATTTGTATTATCGCATCGGCGGCCTGACCCTGGAGCTGCCGCCCTTGCGCGAACGCACCGACAAGCAGGCGTTGTTCCAGCAACTGTGGCAGCAGCACCGCGAGCCGACCCAATGGGCCGGGCTGAGCGCCGAGGTGCTGGCATTGTTTGAGCAGCACCCGTGGCCGGGGAATTTGCGCCAGGTGAGCAGCGTGATGCAGGTGGCGCTGGCGATGGCCGAGGAGCAGCCAATCCGAGCGGAGCACTTGCCGGATGATTTTTTTGTGGATCTGCACCTACCCGCACCACGGCCAGCCGACGAGTCCCTGGATGACAGCATCGACTTGAACCAACGTTTGAAGGCGCTCGGCGGGAATATTTCCCACCTGGCGCGGGAACTGGGCGTCAGCCGCAACACCCTGTACAAGCGCCTGCGCCAGAACGAGCGCTAGCGCGGCTTGACCACCACCAGCAGGTCGGTGAAGTACTCCACCTGGATCGGCAGGTTGTCCGCCAGCGCCGCGAGCGCTGCCGCCGTGTCATCCAGCTTGAACACCCCGGACACCCGCAGGTTGCGCAGGGCCTGGGGATCGAAGCGCACCATGCCGTGGCGGTAGCTGGCCAGGGTTTGCAGGACGTCGCTGAGGGGCTGGTCGTTGACCTTGAGCAGGCCACGGGTCCAGGCGTCCGGGTCGGCGCTGCCGGTGGCTTGCGCGGGTTGGGCGCGGCCGTGATCGAGGATCGCACGCTGGCCGGCCGTGACCTTGACCTCGTCACTGGTATCACCTTTGACGGCCACGGTGGACTCGATCACCGTCACCACGGTCGTGCCGCCTGCTGCGCGCTTGACCAGATAACGGGTGCCCAGGGCGGTCGCCGTGCCTTGGTCGGTGCGCACCACAAACGGCCGTTGTGCATCCTTGGCCACCTCTACCCACAACTCGCCCTGCAGCAGTTCGATCAACCGTTGCTGGCCATCGAACTTCACGTCCACCGCCGAGTTGCTGTTGAGCTGTAGCTGACTGCCGTCTTCGAGGGCGATCTGGCGGCGTTCGCCGACGCCGGTGCGTTGGTCGGCCATCCACAACGGCAGGTGTTGCAGACCGAACCAACCGCAGAGCACCAGGCCGAGCACACCGACCGCCTCGGCGCCACGCGAGCGTTGCGGCGCGAACGCGCGGTTGAGGGCACGGCGTGCAGGCTGGGCGGGCAACGTCTCCAGGCTGCCCCACAGGCCGCGCATGCGCTCGATGGCGACGGCATGCCGTGGGTCGGCGTCGCACCAGGTGTGGAAGGCTTCGCGGTCCGCATCGGTGACATCTTCGTCGTGCAGGCGTGTCAGCCAATTCGCTGCTTGTTGGATGATTTGTTCGGAATTCATGACAGCGGATCGGCCCCGTGCAGGCTGTGGTAGCAGTGCACCAAAGCGCTGGAGATGTAGTTTTTCACCGTGCTGGAGGACACCTCCAGGCGCGTGGCGATCTCGCTGTAGGTCAGCCCATCGAGACGGCTCAACAGGAAGGCCTCGCGGGCCTTGGCGGGCAAGCCGGCGAGCATCTCAGCGATACGTTCCAGGGCTTGCAGCGCTACATGGATCGCGGCCGGGTCGGGCATGCCGGCGTCTGCGCACTGGATCACCAGGGCTTCCATGTAGGCTTTTTCGATACGCCGGCGGCGTGCGCCATCGATCAGCAAGCGCCCGGCGGTAGTCGCGAGAAAGGCCCGGGGTTCCTTGATGTTTTGCGGCTCGGCGAGCATCAGCACGCGGATGAACGCGTCGTGGGCCAGGTCGGCGGCGTATTGCGAACAGCCCAGTTTTTTGCGCAGCCAGTTGTGCAACCAGCCGTGGTGCTCGCTGTACATTGCCGCAAGGATCTGCTGACGGGTTGCATCGTTCAGCACGGCCGGAATGTCATGCATGCGCAAAAACTTCTCAAATGGGAAATATTACCAATTGCGCGAACAATGCCAGTAAAACGGAGTGGGAGCAAGAACCGCTGGGCAACACACATCACTGTGGGAGCTGGCTTGCCTGCGATGGCGGTGGGTCAGTTGCAGCTATGTTGGCTGACAGACCGCCTTCGCGGGCAAGCCCGCTCCCACAGGGGATTGGGGATGGCTCGCGGGATCAGGCTCACACAGCTCAACTGTGGGAGCTGGCTTGCCTGCGATGGCAGTGGGTCAGCTGCATATGTGTTGGCTGACTGGACGCCTTCGCGGGCAAGCCCGCTCCCACAGGGGATTGGGGATGGCTCGCGGGATCAT